>CACXFC010000205.1 GCA_902766835.1 uncultured Coriobacteriaceae bacterium
CAACGATGCCTACAAGCGGTACCAACGTGGATGACCGCCGGTACCAATAAAGGATGACCAGCGGTACCAAAGCAGGCTACTAGTCACATACGCGGCAAGCGGGCCGCCGCGCATCTAATGGTGGGATTGGCTGGCCTGTTCACGGTGATTATCCTGGTGACCTTTGCCGTGGCGCTGGCAAAGGCAAGCCCGCAGGTGCGCTCGCTCGAGCCTACCTTTGTGCCGGGCTCCAGCCCCATAAAGCAGGTGCTGCTCATAGCCTGCATGTCTCCCTGGGCCTTTATCGGCTTTGAGAGCATCTCCCATTCAAGCGAGGAGTTCGCCTTTTCCACAAAGCGCATTCCGCGCATCATGACCAGCGCGCTCGTGGTGGTAACGCTGCTGTACTGCTCCATCATCGTGCTCTCCGCCCTTGCCTATCCGGCCGGATGCGAGAACTGGCTTGCCTACATTGCCAACCGCACCCTCTACCAGGGGACGCAGGGCCTTCCCGCCTTCAATGCGGCTCGGACGTATATGGGCGATACGGGCGTGACCCTGTTGGCTGTAGCGTTGCTTGCCCTGATTGTCTCTAGCCTGGTGGGCAACATCGTGGCGCTGAGCCGTTTGGTGTACGCGCTTGCGCGCGACTCCGTGCTGCCCGCGCGGTATGGCGTCCTCAACGAGCACAGCGTTCCCGCCAATGCCATCAAGCTGATCGTGGGCATCTCGCTCATCGTGCCCCTCTTTGGCAGAACGGCCATTGGCTGGATCGTGGACGTCACCACGGTTGGTGCCACGCTTAGCTATGGTTTTGTGTCGGCATGCGTGCTGCGACGTGCGCGGGAGATTGGCGATACGCGCGCATGCATCACAGGAGCGCTGGGAATCGTGCTGATGGTGGCGCTTGGCGTCCAGCAGGTGGTACCCGGCATCATGGGAAAGGGCTCCCTGGCGCCTGAGTCCTACTTCCTCTTCACGGTCTGGGCAATTCTGGGCTTTGTGTACTTCAGGGCCATCCTGCGTGCCGACAGTGAGCACCGCTTTGGCAAGTCGGTTGTGGTGTGGGTGGCCTTGCTTGCCCTCGTCCTGTTTACGTCGCTTACCTGGATGGGGCAGGACATCCAAAACAGAACCGACGGGGCCATACAAGAGGTTCAGGAATGCCTGCGGCAAGAGGCGAGCGACAGGAAGGCCAAGCGCGTGCGGGAAGAGTCGCTCGAGGCCATCATGGACGGCCTGCAAGACTCGGTGGCGCGCGACATTTCCGTGGTTGCGGCCCTGTTTGCCTTGTCGCTGGGTGTCATGATGAGCAACTTTGCCGTCATCCGCAGGCGCGAGGAGGAGAGCGAGCGCCAGCTGAGGGAGACGAGGGCGATTGCCAACACCGACCCGCTTACGGGCGTGAAGAGCAAGCATGCCTATGCGGCGCGCGAGCAGGAGATGAACGAGCTGCTGACCGCTGGTGCCCTGGGCGAGATGGCCTTGGTCGTCTGCGACGTGAACGGGCTCAAGCAGGTGAACGACACGCTGGGGCACAAGGCCGGAGACGAGTACATCCGCTCGGCGAGCCTGATGATCTGCCACCTGTTCAAGCACAGCCCGGTCTTTCGCATTGGCGGCGACGAGTTTGTGGTCATCCTCACGGGACACGACTTTGAGCTGCGCGACCAGCTGATGGCCGAGCTGAACGAGAAGGTGGAGCGCAACCTGCGCGAGGGCAAGGTGGTGGTTGCAGGCGGCATGTCCGACTACGTTGCGGGGCAGGACCGGACCATCGGTGCCGTGTTCGACCGCGCCGACACCCTCATGTACCAGCGCAAGAAGGAGCTCAAGCAGGGCGTCTGATACTGAGCAGCGCGCGTCACGTGCGTCGGGGCACACCTTTCCGCACATCCGCGTGCCTTGGGGTCGGTTCTCGCGGCACATCCGTGTGCGTTTTACAAAACGCACACGGATGTGCCGCGAGAACCGACCCCAAGGCACGCGGATGTGCGGAAAGGTGTGCCCCGACGCACGTTCTTACTTGAACACGGGGCCTCTGCCGGGGCAGATGGTGTAGCCGGCAAGCGTGCTGCGCAGCTCCTGCTTTATCTCGACGGCAAGGTCGGGCTTCGTGTCGTAGCTGCAGCGCAGGTGGGGCTGCAGGGACAGGAACTCGCGCTGCGTGTCGGTTAGACCCATGTCGTTGACGAGCAAGTCTCCGGTGAAGGCAATGCCCAGGTCGGGGCAGGTGATGATCATCTCGCCACGGGAGTGCCCGCCCGCGCCCTCGATGATATTGAAGGTCCAGTCGCCAAAGCGCATGCTGCCGATGGTCTCAAGCGGGTCGTCGTCAGTGCGGCCGCCAATGACAACGCAGCGTCCGAGCTGCGGTGCCTGGTACTGCGAGAGGATCTTGGTCAGCGTGTTGTAGGGGGCGTGCAGGGGGTTGCGCTCGCGGTAGCTCGGGCGCCCCTCGTTCTCGTTGACGTAGTTCGAGTAGCACGTGCGGTTGAGGTAGACCGTGTCGAAGGTGTGCAGCAGGCCGGCATTGTCGATGTCGGGATGCGTGATGATGACACTCTTGCGCCGGTTGGCGTAGTCGCCAAAGATGTCGCCCAGCAGCTCGTCCATCTCCTCCTCGAAGCAACCGAGGCCGCAGTCGACGAACAGCAGCGCGCCGTAGTACTCCAGCACATAGGTGTTGCCGCCAAACGGGGGCTCGATGGCGTACATGGTGAGCTTGTCGGTGAGCTTGTGACGGGTGACGCGCGCGTCAAAGCCCTCGCCGCGATGCTCGACGACCAGCTGTGCAAAGCGCTCGATCTGCCCAAAGACCTCCTCGGGGAGCTCGTCGCGCTTGTCGACCACCTGCATGACCTTGTTCGCCTGCGCAAGGGCACCGTTGGTCTCGTCCTGCGAGAGGTTGAGTAGCTCGCGCATGCTGTTGGCGAAGGTGACGTAGAAGATGGTGCTGTCGAGCAGGCGGTCGGTTGCCTCGTAGTCGAGGACGCGCACCTCGCAGATCTTCGAGAGGTCGTCGAGCAGACCCTTGATCTCGGCGGTGTTCTCTACCAGCAGGCCCATCTTGAAGTTCTGGTAGGGTGTGCCGTTCTCTTGCGAGTTGATGTAGGGGATGTTGACCTCGTGGCGCTTGATGACCTCAAGGGTGGGCACCAGCGCGCCGGGAATGTCGGGCAGGACGAGCTCGATGAGGATGATCTGGCGCATGCCGGGATCGTCCACGAGATACTGGATGTCCTTGAGGCGAGCAGAGATCAGGTCCTGCTGCTCTTGGGTTGCCTCGACCTCGATGAGCAGGGTGCGGGTGTCCACGGCGCGGTTGTAGTTGACGCGCACGATGTTGCCGCCGCATTCGGCAATTGCCTTGCTTGCGGTAAGGAATGCACCTGCCTGATCGGGCATGTTGGTGATGTAGGTCTTGCGCATGGGCCCTCCAGAGATGGATTTGGTGCATTCATGATAGGACAACCAAAACGTCTGGCCCGTTTGGTAGCGGTATTGAAACGCTGCGTGCACCGTTTGACTATGTTCCGCTGCCCGCAAGGGCAGAGGGGCGATTCGGGTACGTACCGGGATGGCAATTAAGGGACACGCCCTTTTTTGCCCCGCGGGGCAAAAAAGGGCGTGTCCCTTAATTGCCAGCTGTCGCTGCTCCCTAGCTCATCTGGCCCATGCCGCCGCCCTGGCCACCCATGGGGCCGCCTTCCATCTGGCCGCCCATGCCGCCCATCATGCCATCGCCCATCATCATCGAGTTGGTGATCTCGGAAACCTGCTCGCCATTGACTGTGATGGTGCCGCCCGTGAATGTTGCCGTGCCGTCGAAGTCGAAAGCGAACTGGCCGGTGATGTCGATGGTGCCGCCGGTAACGATGACGTTGCCGTTGGCGTCGATGGCGTCGGTGTCACCCTGCGCCATGGCAATCGAGATGTCGCCGCCAGTGACCTCGATGGTGGGGGTGCCGATGCTGCTGGACTTAGTGGTTGCGTTGATGCCGTCGTCACTGGCGCTGATGTTCACCGCACCGCCGTTGACCTGCACGTAGGTAGCCTCCAGGGCCTCAACGGCATTGATGTTGAAGGTGCCGTTGTCAATTTGGAGCACCGTTGTGGCCTGGATGCCATCGTCGGCGGCGGTGATGTCGAAGGTGCCGCCGCAAAGGTAGATGTAGCCTACGGTGTCGTCTTCGTCATTCTCGGCGTGCAGGGCATCCTTGCTGCTGTTGATGGTGAAGGTGCCGTCGGCAATCCGTATGGAGTCGTTGGCCTCGATGCCATCGGCCGCCGCGTCGATGACGTAGGTGCCGCCGGTGATCTTCAGGTCGTCCTTGCAGGTGACGCCGTTGTCCGTGGAGCTGATGGCCAGCGTGCCCAGGCCGTTGAGGACGAGGTCGTCCTTGCTGAAGATGACCGCATCGGTGTTGGTGTCACCATCTGCCGTGAACGTGCCGGTCACCTGCAGCGTGTTGCTGGAGCCCTCGGTGGTGGTCACAAAGACCTTGTCGGCGCTGAGCACATAGATGGCGGGGGAGTCCTGGTTGGTGATGCTTGCGCCGTCGAGCACGAGCTGCACCTTGGCGGCGTCGTCGGCGTTGACGGTGATGGTGACGTCGGTTGCCTCGCCGCTGATGAGGTAGACACCCTCGCTGGTGATTTGTACGTCCTCGCCGCTGACCAGGTTGATTACCGTGGCGCCGGCAAGGTCGGCCGTCTGGGAAAGGTCGCGCTCGGTGAACAGGTCTGCGGTGCTGATGGCGCCATCGGTGCGCATGCCGTCGAGCGAGGCGGTAGCCTCCGTGGTCGCCTGGGCTGTGGTGGTGGCCGACGCCTCCTCAACCGTAGCGGTGGCCGCTGCCTGCGTGGCCTGCTGTGTGTCGCCGCTGGTTGCGGCAGATGTGTTGCAGCCCGTCAGGCCGAGCATCAGGTTGGAGGCGAGCAGGCTTGCCACGCCGATCCTGATGATGGTGTCCTTCATGTCTCTCATGTCAAACGCCTCCTTAGCGCTTGTAATGGCCTCTCGCAGTGGCGCGCCCTGGTGGCACGCAAGCGGTCGGTGCGAGCAGAGCCATGCTCGCTTCGAGCTGAATACATCCTAGGGAGCGAACCTGAGCCAAGCCTGAATGGGCCCTTTGGCCACAATTCGTACGCCTCCCTGACAACGCTTTCAGGTTTGTCGGCTCGTCCAGCGCAAGGGGCGAGTATCATCGTCTTGTCAGAGCACAGGTTGGCCAAGTGGCCAGGACAAGGAGAGTGCACTATGCCAGCTGAGGGACGCAACGCAGGCAGAAACAACGATCGCCGCGCAGGGCGCGCGCAGGATGCTTCGCGCCACATCGCGCAAATGGACGCGCGGTTTGCTGCGGATATCAAGCGTTCGCTGGCAGAGCTGAAGGTCTACGACAAGATGCCCGCCGTCAAGGCCGAGGGCTGCGTTCCCACCGTAACGGTGGCCGACCAGGATGGCGCCACGGCGGTTCTGGAGCTTGGGCGTGGCCTGGCAAGCGCCTGCGACATGGCCATTCTCGACTTTGCCTCGTTCGTCAATCCGGGTGGCGGGTACGACCGCGGTGCCTGGGCGCAGGAGGAGGCGCTGTGCTCCGAGTCGACCCTGTTCAATGTGCTGCGTGAGCAGAGGGCCTGGTATGGCGAGAATCGTCGCCGCAACCTCAACTGCGAGCTGTATCGCAACCGTGGCCTGGTGGTGCCCAAGGTGCGCTTCGAGCGCGAGGGCTACCACAGCTATGCCGATGTCATCGTGGTGGCGGCGCCCAACGCACGCCGTGCCCGTGAGAACTATCGTGTGGCAGACGCCACGCTTGTCGTTGCGATGCGCGACCGCATTCGCTTCGTTCTGGCAATCGCCGACGAGCTTGGCCACGACAAGCTCGTGCTGGGCGCGTTTGGCTGCGGCGCGTTCGGGTGGGATGCCAGTGTGGTGGCCGAGCTCTTCCGTGAGGAGCTGGCAAGTGGCACCCACGTTGCCAAGCAGGTGATCTTTGCTATTCCGGCGGCGCGCTACGACGAGAACCTGCCGCGCTTCGAGCATGCCTTTGCCGCATTCCCCGAGGCCAATAGCGCCCCCTACGTCAAGCCATCGGCAAAGCCCAAGGTTGAGGTGAAGGTCGCCGAAGAGGACGACGAGGAAGAAGAGGACTGGCGCAAGTACCTGTAAGGGGACGTGCCAATTGGCACGCAGACTGGCAATTAAGGGACACGCCCTTTTTTGCCCCGCGGGGCAAAAAAGGGCGTGTCCCTTAATTGCCCCGGGATGTGCGGAAAGGGAGTGCGCTCCCGTTGCTGGCTACGCCTGCTTCAGCGACTGCTTGTTCTCGTACATGCGCTCGTCGGCGCGGTTGAACACGTCCTCTATGCAGGTGTCGGTCTTCGGGTCGAAGAACGAGACGCCCACGGCTACCTGCACCTTGTCCTGCGGCTGCTTGGCGGCGTCGTTCTCCTCCTTGGTGCGCGCGGCAAACTCGGCTAGACGCTCGTCCACATGGTTCACCTCGTCGCCGCGGATGATGGCAACAAACTCGTCACCGCCGATACGGAACACGGGGCAGTGCGAAAAGACCTGGCAGATGCGGTTGCAGCCAATCTTGATGACCTTGTCGCCCTGCTGGTGGCCGTACACGTCGTTGGCCGTCTTGAGGTCGTTGATGTCAAACACGGCAATGCCAAAGGAATCGAGGCCGTCGCGCACCTCCTCCTCCAGCGCCTTGGTCTCAAGCTCGTAGGCCGTCTTGTTGCGCACGCCCGTAAGGGTGTCCTTCAGGGCAAGCTGGCGCATGCGCTCGGCGTTGGCCTTGAGCTCGGCGGCGGCCACCTGAAGCGTGCGGGCAAGAACGCCCACCTCGTCTTGAGTCGTAACGTCAATCTTGACGTCGTATTGGCCGCTTGCGAGCATTGCGGCTGCCGTGGTTAGGTCTGCCAGCGGCTTGGTGATGCGCTGGCAGACCACTACGGTGATGCTGATTGATACCAGGGCCGCCGCAAGAGTCAACAGGCCGATGGTGCGCATGGAGCCAAGCGCTTCGGCACCTATCTCATTTACTGGTGCGCGCAGCACGAGGCGCATGCCATTGGTGAGCGTACGGAAGGCGTACGCGATGTTCTCGCCCTTCGAGACGCCGTCGTAGAGCTGGCTTCCGCTCGATTCGTTGCCAAGTTGTGCGTCAAAGCCCTGCACGTCCTGCTGGATGAAGGTGTCGGCAGGATAGAGCGGGTGGTAGTACACCTTGCCCGAGGCGTCGCAGAGGAAGGCGTATCCGTTGTCAAAGACGCGTAGGTCTTGCAGGTCGTCGATGAGGGACGAGAAGTTGATGTCCATGCCAATGACACCCACCAACGTTCCGTCCTTATAGAACGGCGTCACGCAACTGACCATCTCCTGCTGGGAATTGGCGTTGAAGTACGGCTCGAGCCAGGTGGTCTTACCAGTGCTGATGGGCGTGTAGTACCAGCCCACGTGCTCGTCGTCGCTTGGCTGGTAGTCCTGGATCTTGAGGATGGGCACGCGCTCGAACGCCTCGCCATTGTTGGCGCGAGAGAAGCGGAAGCCGCGCTCGAACTCGAGGAGGTCGGGCGAGAAGCGAACGTAGTAGGAGCTGACGTTGCGCGAATTCTCGGTGGCGAAGCGCAGGAAGTCTTCCAGCCTCGTGGCGTACTCTTCGCGGTATGTCTCGTCGGTGGCGAAGCGGTCGATGGTCTCGAGGCGCTCGGTTGCGTAGGAGGATGTCATCTCCACGGCGTTCTGCACATCGCGGAAGGTGGCATCGTATTTGTGCATGTAGCTCTCACAGGTAAGATTCATGTTCTCTGCGGCATGCTTCATCGATATGTTGTAGGCGTTACGCACGCATACGCCTCCAACCAGCAGCGTGCTCAGGAGGATGCTTACCGTGACGAGTAGGACGTACTTTGTTTGAATCGACTTGAAGCGCATGAACGCAGCACCAGATTCCAAGGTGATAAGTGAGTTTCGTTTCGGCAATCATACCCCGCCCATCCCGCGGGGTTTAGGTGTGTGAGACCTGTTTTCTGTGGGAGGTGACCAGCGGCTCGTGCCCGCTTGCGCTATCTCTGCCTGCGCTGGACGGCGTGGTACACCGGTAACCCAATTAAGGTTATTGCCACGCTGCACAACGACATCACCAAGGAACGGGGGCCCGAGAAGAACAGCTGGCTGGCTATAACGTAGGAACCACCGAGGATGGCGAGCACAGGCACCACAGGATAGCAGGGAACCTTGTAGGTGCGTTCCCATTCCGGGTGGGTGCGCCTCAGGTGCATGACGCAGGCTGAGGTGAGGGTGTAGAAGACCCAGCACGAAAAGACGCCGAGGTCGGTGAGCAGGTCGAACTCGCCGCTGAGCGAGTAGAGGCAGGCTAGGGCGCCGATGAGGATCACGGAGTTTGCGGGCACGCGGTTGGCATTGAGCTTGCTGAGGCTCTTGCTGGCGGGAAGGCTCTGCTGCACTGCCAGCTGATAGGCCACGCGTGAGCCCGACATGAGAAAGCCGTTGCCCGCCCCTATGACCGAGACGATGATGCCCAGCTTGATGAGCGTGCCGCCAAAGGGTCCGAACAGCTTTGTGGCGACGGCTGCCGCGGGCGACTCGAGGTTCATGAGTTCGGAGGCCGGAATGACCCACAGGTAGGCAACGTTGATGGCAAGGTAGACCGCCATGATGATGGAGACGCCGCCCACGATGGCCCGGGGCAGGTCGCGGGCTGGGTCGCGCATCTCGCCGGCGATGGCGCCCACATTCGTCCAGCCCTCAAACGCAAAGAGGACTGCCAGCAGCGTCGAGCCCAGAACGCCCGCAGGGTCCTTCCCCTCTCCCACGAGCGGGGTGAGTATGGGGTGGCCGCCGCTGCCCCACGCAAAACCGAAGACGATGATGAGGGCGAGGGGAATGAGCTTGCAGACGGTGGAGACCACCTGCATGCCGCCAGCGGAATCTGAGCCACGCACGTTGATGGCCACTAAAAGCAGAATGACCGCAAGGGCAATGGGCAGCTCAAACTGTGGCCCCACGTATTCGGCCAGCTCCGTTCCGACCTTGACGCCATAACCTGCCAGGAAGGAGGGGTAGAAGATGACGACCTGCATCCAGCCGGCCAGAAAGCCCAGGCGCTCGTCGTAGGCCTCGGTGAGGTAGGCCACCATGCCTCCGGTCTTGGGGATGAGGATGGCCACCTCGGCAAAGGTGAGGGCGCTGAAGATGCTGATGAGTCCGCCCACGATCCACGCGACGATGGCCATGCCGGGCGCGCCGCCCGTTGCCTGGTAAATGGCGTAGGGCTTGAAGAACACACCCGCGCCAATGACGCAGCCCACCACCAGCGACGTTGCCGTGGCAAGACCAAGGTTTTTTCGCATCTGTTGCGGCTCAGCAGTTTCCGACATGTTTGCCTTCCGGTTCACGGGATTTCGGTATTAGTTTATGTGACAGACCATACCGCAAATTCGAAGAGCGAGCACGTACCCGCCAAATAAGAGGGAGCGCGCTGGGGCAATTGAGGGACACGCCCTTTTTGCCCCGCGGGGCAAAAAGGGCGTGTCCCTCAATTGCCCCAGCGCGCGTTAACCCTAGGCCGCCTCGGCTGCCGCCGCTACCGATTCGGCCGGGCGCGCCTCGCGAGGCTCGGAGACCAGCTTGATGAGGGCGGGAACAAGGCAGATGCAGTAGATGACCAGGATGAAGTTGTAAAGGAAGTGGCCCCAGTGCGCGCCAAGGGCCGCGTCGAGGACCGGGCGCAGGTTGGCAATCATGAGGTAGAGGGGCACAAGGCCGGCGAGGCTCACGGCCAGGCCACGTCCCTTGAGGCCGGACGCCTCGAAGCCCACCCACCTGCGTTCGATGTAGCGTGCCACGGCAAAGCCGATGATCAGGGCGATGTCGCCATAGCCGTCGTTCATCATCTTGTTGGGGTCAACGAGCAGCTGGCCGTTGACGTAGTCCATGGGGTAGGGCTTGAAGGTGATGTAGGCGATGGCCAGCCAGCCAAAGACGAAGGCGCCCAGCAGCAGGTGGTCCTCCTTCTCGGGATGCTCGTCAACGTAGTGGAAGATGCGGTTCATGACAATGAGCCAGAAGATCGACTCGGTGAGTCCCACGGCCACATCCTGCGGGGTGTGCACGCCCAGGTAGTTGCGCGAGAAGCCCGTGAGGATTGCCAGCGAGCCTATCAGCACGGCCACAATCTTGTTCCAATGCCATGCCGAGACGGCCAGGCCACCGTAGATGGGGCCAGCCGTGACGGTGTGGCCGCTGGGGAAGGAGTAGCCCGTGGCGGTGGTGATGGCATCGCCCGCAGGCATGACGCGGGCGTCGCGAATCCAGGGGCGGTAGACGCAGGCCGTGAGCTTGACGACCGCGTTGACGCCACAGCACAGGTAGTAGCTGGCCAGCGTGTAGAGGCCGCGACGCTTGTCGATGGCCCAATAGACGAATACCGGCACCATGACCAGATAGGTCACGGCAAACAACGACAGGTTCTCGAAGAACGGCGTGAGGGCGTTGTTAGTGCTGTTTCGTAGATTCTGGAGGAACAGGAGGTACTCGATGTCCATGGGGCAAACCTCATTCGCGCGTTATGGGGGCAATTAGGGGACACGCCCTTTCTTGCCCCGCGGGGCAAGAAAGGGCGTGTCCCCTAATTGCCCCTCTGGCCTAACAAAGGATTCTACATAACCTTACGCCTTGGGGCCCTAGCCTGTCTCGTGAAAATGCGCCAATGCGGGCGGCTTTAAGGCTGATATGGCCAACAAGGACGCTGCGCATGGGCTCTTTGCCGATGAAAACCGACGTAAGGGCGGCAATACCCGCTGGTAACAGTACAATGGACGGCGTTCCATGTGCCATCAGCCTTACGTCTTCTGTACACGAGAACATGGGAAGAGCCAATGAAAATCGTATTAGAGCACATCACCAAGCGTTACCCCAACCGCAACAAGAAGGAGGGTGGGGAGGTTACGGCCGTTGACGACTTCCACCTCACCATCCCCGACGGCAAGTTGATTGGCCTTCTGGGCCCCTCAGGATGCGGCAAGAGCACCACGCTCAACATGATCTGCGGTCTTGAGGCGCCCACCGAAGGCAAGATCTGGTTTGGCGACACCGACGTCACCAACCTGACGCCCGAGCTGCGCGGCGTGGGCATGGTCTTCCAGAGCTACGCGCTGTACCCGCACATGACCGTGCGGCAGAACATCATGTTCCCCCTGGAAAACCTCAAGGGCCCTGACAAGCTCTCTAAGCCCGAGATGCTCAGGCGGGTGGAGGAGGCGGCGCGCCTCGTGCAGATTGACGAGCTGCTCGACCGCAGGCCCTCCGAGATGTCGGGTGGCCAGCAGCAGCGCGTGGCCATCGCCCGCGCCCTGGTAAAGACCCCCAAGGTCCTGCTGCTCGACGAGCCGCTGTCCAACCTCGACGCGCGCCTGCGCCTCTCCACGCGCGAGGAGATCCGTCGCATCCAGCGTGAGACGGGTATCACCACCATCTTCGTGACGCACGACCAGGAGGAGGCCATGAGCATCTCCGATCAGATCGTGGTTATGGAGCGCGGCGTCATCCGTCAGGTGGGTAAGCCCCAGGACGTCTATGACGAGCCCGAGAACCTGTTCGTCTCGAAGTTCCTGGGCACCCCGCCCATCAACGTGTTTGCCGGACGCATCGAGCGCGAGCACCTCTACATTGGTTCGCAGGAGGTGCTTGACGTGCACGGCGCGCCCGACGGCGAGGTGAGCGTGGGCGTGCGTCCCGAGGGCTTCGTACCCAGCCCAGACGGTGCGCTCACTTGCGCCTTGGTGGCCGTTGAGCGCATGGGCCGCGACACGAGCGTGGTGGCATCCCATGACGCGCACGACGGCGTGCACATTCGCGCCATCGTCAGCTCGGACGCACGCATCGACACGAAGGCCGAGAACGTGCGCCTCAACCTGCGACCGGAAAAGACGCGCCTGTTCGACGCCCAGACGGGCGAGCGCATCCACTTCTTCGGCGAGACCATGGAGGAGCCGTCGGTGGTGATGGAGCGTGAGGCGCGTGCCAACGCGAAGGCGCCAGACGCAACGGAGGCAGCCGAATGAACACACGGAGCATGAAAGGCTGGCTCTACCTGCTGCCGGCCATTGCCTTCCTTGGTGTGTTTGTCGTTTACCCCCTGTTTGACGTTATCGTCTACTCCTTCGAGGAGGGGTACAACTCGGCATCGCAGACCTTCTTTGGGACAGGCATCTACAACTACCAGTACGTCCTGCGCGACACCTACTTCATCCAGGCGCTGAAGAACACCTTCATCCTGGTTATTGTGACCGTGCCGCTCTCCACCCTGCTGGCGCTGCTCATCTCGGTGGCGCTCAGCTCCATCAAGAAGCTGCAGGAGCTCTACCAGACCATCTTCTTCCTGCCCTATGTGACCAACACGCTGGCCGTGGGCCTGGTCTTCATGATCTTGTTCCAGAAGACGCCCTACACCGACGGCTTCGTCAACCAGATCATC
>CACXFC010000206.1 GCA_902766835.1 uncultured Coriobacteriaceae bacterium
GCAGATGGCCAGCTCGGTCTGCTTGTCAAAGAAGTGCAGCTTGTCCACGTCAAAGACGAGGTTCACCGTCGAGCCGGTGCGCGCCTTCGTCGTGGCCTCGGTGCTGCAGGAGAGGGAGGCGCCGTCGGCCTCGGTGTAGAGCATGACCGAGGAGCCCAGCAGCTCGTAGACCGTGACCTGCGCGGAGACAGGCTCGGAGAGTCGCTTGCCCTCGGCGGGAGCGCCTACCTCGATGACGTCCTCCGGGCGCGCGCCCATGACGACCACCTTGCCCACATAGCCGCCGTCGCGCAACGCCTGGGCCTTGTCGGCGGGCAGGGTGATGGTGCTCTTGCCGAAGGTCGCCGTGACGTTGCCGCCCTGCTCGTTGATGGCGACGTCGACGAAGTTCATCTGCGGGGAGCCGATGAATCCGGCCACGAAGAGATTGCAGGGCCGGTTGTAGAGATTGGTTTGGGTGTCCACCTGCTGCATGACGCCCGCCTTCATGACGACGATGCGAGTGCCAAGCGTCATGGCCTCGGTCTGGTCGTGCGTGACGTAGATGATGGTGGCGCCGAGACGGTCATGCAGCTTGGAGATCTCGGCGCGCATCTGTACGCGCAGCTTGGCATCGAGGTTGGAGAGCGGCTCGTCCATCAGGAAGACCTTGGGGTTGCGCACGATCGCACGGCCCATGGCCACGCGCTGGCGCTGACCACCAGAAAGGGCAGACGGCTTGCGATCGAGCAGCTGGTCGAGGTCGAGGATGCGGGCAGCCTCGTTTACCTTGCGGTCGATTTCGTCCTTGGGCACCTTGGCGAGCTTGAGGGCAAAGCCCATGTTGTCGCGCACAGTCATGTGCGGGTACAGGGCGTAGTTCTGGAAGACCATGGCGATGTCGCGGTCCTTGGGCTCGACGTCGTTCATAACCTGACCGTCAATCTTGAACGTACCGCTCGTGATGTCCTCGAGGCCGGCGATCATGCGAAGCGTGGTGGACTTGCCGCAACCCGAAGGCCCGACAAAGATAATGAACTCTTTGTCTGCGATTTCGAGGTTGAAGTCCTTGACGCCCTCATATCCGTTTGGGTACTTCTTTCCGATGTGCTCCAGCGAAAGACTTGCCATAGCAGCGCTCCCTTCATTCCCGTTGCTGCGCACGATGGCAGGCAGAACCTGCCGTAATCATTATCAATATGGATATGTTCGTTGTTAATTAATTGGTACTGGTATATTTTCTATATATATTCTTGTTTTACGAGGTAGATAGCCCTATTTGAGACTGGCGAGAGCAGCCGTTCATCTGTAAGCGTTAGCAAATCGCTGGTGAACGGTTTATCATAGTTCTAGAATTGACTTGTATTTTGGAATAATTTATAGGTATATTCTGCTATACCATGACAAACTGTCAATCAAGAGAGCTCTGAAAAGATGTCCGTGACCCAAAACACCTACCAGATCTTCCCCGCCACCGACTACATCGACCTCATCCCTTACCAGTATGGGAGGGAGTTCTGCCGGCCCGGACACTCCTTTGGGCCCGCACAGCGCAACCACTACCTCTTCCACTACGTCATCTCGGGCAAGGGGACCCTGCTTGCCGATGACGAGCAAGGCAACACCACCGGCCACAGCCTGCATGCCGGGCAGGGCTTCATGATCTTCCCCCAGCAGACCAACACCTATAAGGCCGACATGAACGATCCTTGGGTATACACCTGGATCGAGTTCGATGGCAGGCGCGTACACGACACCCTCGACCTGATTGGCCTCACGCCCTCCTCCCCCGTGTACAACCCGAGCTCTGAGGACCTCCGGGCGCTGCTCGAGCAGGAGATGCTGTTTTTGTCCACCCATCCCGACGCACCGGTACTCCAGCTGATTGGCCACCTCTACCTGTTCTTCGATTGCCTGGTGCGCTCGTCTTCGTCCACGACGCGTCCAGGCACCAACAAATTGCAAGACATCCACATTCGCACAGCCATCGACTTCATCGAGCGTTCGTACCGTACGGACATCACGGTGGTCGACATCGCCCGCAGCGCCGGGCTCAACCCAAGCTACTTTGGCAAGCTCTTCAAGGAGGCAACGGGGAAGACCCCGCAGCAGTACCTCATCGGCTACCGCATGGCTAAGGCAGCCGAGCTGCTCAAGCTCACGTCGATGTCGATCGCGGAAGTGGGCGCCGAGGTTGGTTATCCCAATCAACTGCACTTCTCGCGCGCCTTCAAGGGCGTCTACGGCCTCTCGCCGCGCGGATGGCGCAAGCAGAACTCGAAGCTGATCTCATAGGGCTCGGAGCTTGGGCTCAGGGCGACGAAGGGCCGTCCCCTGCACCAGACCTGGCTTGTCCCCTAGTTACCCTTGGTCTGGACCTTTTCAAAGGCAAGGCGCGGAAAGCGGTCCTCGTAGACGTAGATGGTACCGCAGCGCACAAAGCCAAGCTTGCGCAAGAGGCCTTGCATGACCACGTTGTCTTCGTGCGTGTCTATCCGCAGGTGTCCGCACTGCGCGAAGGCCCACTCGAGGCAGAAGCTGCCCGTACCCGGCACCGTGCCGTCGGCAGCGATGCGATGCACCACCCCATAGGGCCCCTCTTGCAACCAAGCACCATCATCTATCTGCGCATACGTTGGCTCAACGTCCACGCCTTGGTCGAAGAAGAACACGCCCACCACACGGCCTTCGTGCTCGCATACATAGCTCTTACCACGTGCAATGTCTTGGTGAATGAGCTCCTCGGGAGGCCAGTTGGTGGGGCCCCATTGGTTGGGGTTGCCCGTCTGAGCCATGAACTCGCGGGCATGGGCGTAAATGCTCATGATGCAGTTAACGTCCTGCTCGGTTGACGACCTGATATGCATATCAATCACTTGTTCCAGCCCGTCAGGAGCTCATAGACGAAATCGGCCATGGTGTCGGGGTCCGAATCGTAATTTGAGAGCATCCAGCGATAGCACAGGTTGTAGAGGCCACCGGATATGAAGGCCCTGCGTGCCGATTCGCGACGGTCCTCACAACCAACGCCAAAGGCGCGGTCGAACTCGGCACGGAGGATGTCGATGCGGTCAGACTTGAGGAGAAGATCGGTTATCTCGCGCTCGTCAAGCACGTGCTGCAGCAACGCCTTCAGGACAGCCCTGGTGTCGTTTTCGTCGACACGAGAACGAACGAACTCGAGCCACTCCTCTGTGACGCGCTGGGCGTCTTGGCGCAGCACATCATCCATGCTGCTATAGTTACGGTAGAACGACACGCGGGCAACCTGTGCACGGCCCACAAGCTCGGTCACGGTGATGTTGTCGATATGCTTCTCTGCCATCAGCTCGAGGAGCGCTTCGGTAATACTCTTACGTACGGCGCTGTTGGACTTTCGCGTCTTCTTCATAGTGTGGCACCTCCACGGCGCTTGCTCCAAGGGAAGCCGTGATGCCCTCCGACTTCCATCAAATACTGCATGACCATAGTAGCGTATGTAACAAATGTTTCATATAAAATATCTCCGAACGTCGGAAGCTGACTGATGAGCGTACGAAGGAGCACCATGTCTTGTAAGCAACAGGTACTTGTAACAGTTCCCTTTAGCACGTCTCGCATGCGTCGGCTCCGCGAGGCGGCGGGGGACGACGCCACGGTTACCCAGGCATTGGTTGCCCCAAATAGCAGCGAAATGCGCGAGTTGCTTTCCAGTGCGGATGTGGTTATAGGAGAGCCTTCACCTGAGCTCCTTGCCCAACAGACGCGCATCCGCTGGGTGCAGATGACATGGGCGGGCTCAGATCTTTACACACAAGGAGCCATTACGTTTCCGGAGGGTGTGCGCCTCACAAACGTCGCCGGCGCCGCATTCGGGCACATCATCAGCCAATACGTGGTGGGCCAGATGCTTGCGCTGGCGCAGAACCTCCCCACCTACGTACGCCAGCAAACACAGGAGGAGTGGGCAACGGCCGGACCCGTGCTCTCCCTCGAAGGCGCTACGGTGCTCATCTTTGGGGCGGGTGACATTGGCACCTGCACGGCAAGGCGCCTTTCGAGCTTCTCGTGCCACTGCCTTGGGGTGTGCCGCAATACCCAGCGGTCGCTGCCACCGTTTGAGAGGCTCGTCACGCTCGGCGAAGCCGAAGAGCTCTTGGGCGAGGCCGACGTTGTGGTGGGATGCTTGCCCAACACACCCGAGACGGCGGGGTACTTCAACGAGCGGCGTCTGCGCGCCATAAAGCCCGGTGGCCTGCTTGTCAACGTGGGACGAGGCAACTTCGTGGACTGCGACGCGCTCGCGCGCGTACTGGCAGAAGGGCACTTGCGCGGCGCGGCACTCGATGTGACCTGCCCCGAGCCCCTGCCCAAGGGTCACCCACTCTGGAGCGAGCCTCGCTGCGCTATCACGCCGCATCAGGCAGGGGGCAGCTTTGGCAAATGCCCTCAAACCGAGGAGCGCATCTGCAGCATCTGCTGCGAAAACCTCAGGCATTGGTTTGCCGGAGAACCACTGGAGCACGTGGTCTACTAGCCCGCCTGCAAAGGCACTACGGAGCTGCGTGCGCGCAATGACAATGCGGGGGAACTAAGGGACACGCCCTTTTTGCCCAGCTGGGCAAAAAGGGCGTGTCCCTTAGTTCCCTAAAAATTGAGGTTTACGCTGAGTAGTCCAGCGAGCCCTTGCTTACCAGCGTGTCAGCTGCCAGCACATGGAACTCCTTGCCAGCAACCAGATCTTCGGTGGCTGCGATGTAGTCGAGGAAGTGCTTGGCCTCGCGATGGGCGGCGTAGGCCTCGGCGCTGGCATAGACCTCCCAGAACACCCAGCGGTTGAGGTTGTCAGCCAGCTGAGCGGCATACATCACCAGCACGCCCGGCTCAACTTCCACGGCCTTGCGCATGTTGGCGGTAATGGCAGCAAGGAATGCATCCTCGGTGCCCGGCTTGATGTCCACATACACCAGATGCGGCTCCACGACGTTCTCACCGGTGACCATAAGCGGCTCCGCCTTCTCAACCAGCAGGCGCGGAATCAGCTGATACACGGCGCGATCGACCAGCGCCTCGCCCGCCATCTTGCCGAAGGCCTTGAAGTGGGTGGACGACACGTGCTCGTTGTAGGCATCATCGTCGGCATAGATCTCGAACACGTAGCAGGTCTTGGGGTCGTCGGGCACATGCGTTCCGTACATGGCCAGCGTGCCCGGCTCGACCTTGATGGAGGTGGTGAGGTTGTTCTCCCCCACCTCGTTGTAGTAGTCCACCTGTGCCATGTCACGGACGAGCTTGAACAGACGAGTGATCATGATGACTCCTATCCCTTACCTTGCTTATCTGCTGATACAAAGAGCCCTTCGCGCAGGGCGACCTAACCCAAAAGCTTACGGAAGTTGTCCTCGTGGATGGCCTGCTTGACCTCGTCGGACACGTTCATGTTGTCAATGGCCTCAAGGATCTCGGCCGTGGCGCCTGCCGGCAGGATGCCCAGCGGGGCATCGGTGCCAAACACCACATGGTCGGCGCCGTAGAAGTCCACCGCAAGGTCGAGTGCGCGCGGGTTGCCCAGGATGGCCGTGTCAACGTAGAACTTGCGCATGTCGGCAGCCTGCTTGGGGCCCATGATGCGGTCGATGCGACCCGCGAAGAACGGTGCCATGCCACCCGCATGATGCACGATCACCTTGAGGTTGGGAAGCTCCTGGAACATGTCGGCCTGCACCATCTGCAGCATGGCCTGAGAGAGCTCGTACTCCCAGCTGAAGACCAGGTTGTTGTCGGGCTTGCGGGTGTCGAACACGGGATGCAGCCATGCCGGCGCGCCAATGGCGGAAAGCGCGGCAAACAGCGGACGGAACTCGGGCTCGGCAATGCTCTTGCCCAAGGCGCGGGTGAAGACCTGCACGCCCACCACATCGGGGTTGCCGGCAACGTCCTCGCGGACGATGCGCACCGCCTCCTCGATGTTGTTCATGGGCACCATGAGCACGGCCGCCTCGAACATGTCGCGATTGGCATCCAGCATCTCAAGCAGCTCTGCGTTGCCTGCGCGGCAGAGCTCGGCGGCCTCCTCGGGCCCCACATAGTCCTCGGGCAGGGCGTTCACATGGCTGATGACCTGCTTGGTGGCCCCATCCCAGTGCGAACGGCGCAGCTCCATGTCGGTGAGCACGGGGTTGTTGAAGAATGCGTAGCGCTGAGGGATGGAGGGCTCCACCGCCTTCATCTGCTCGTAGAAGCGCGGCGGCAGCACGTGGGCAAACACGTCAATGCGAGGCATGAGAACTCCTTTACACGAGTAGGAATCACAAACACAGTATGCATCACGGCCCAGCACGCGCTCAACGAACAATGCGCGGGCGTTATCCACAAGTAGACTTTTTTGAGCAATCGTCCATACGTATACGAGGGGCAATTAAGGGACACCTCCGTCCCCCTGACACATGAGGGGCAATTAAGGGACACCTCCGTCCCCCTGACACATGAGGGGCAATTAAGGGACACGCCCTTTTTTGCCCCGCGGGGCAAAAAAGGGCGTGTCCCTTAATTGCCCCTTAATTGCCCACTGAGTCATGGGGCACTTGTGCCGGAGGCAAAAGGCCCCTTGATGCCCAGAAGCGCCGCTAGACCGCAACACGGTGCACGACCTGCGCAAAAGAAGTTACACTCGAACAAATACGGGTAAAGCCACGCAGGCGAGGAGAATGCCATGACCGACGAGATCACTCGCATGCTTGCCACCACTTCGCTCTTCAACAACATGCCCGCCATGGTCTTTTCCAAAGACGCCCAAACCGGGCGCTACCTCGCCTGCAACCAGCCCTTCGCCGAATACGCGCACAAGGGCACGCCAGAAGGGGTCGTAGGCCTCACCGACTTCGAGATCTTCGACGAGGCGACCGCCGCGCACTTCGTCGAAGACGACAAGAAGGCCCTGGCCATGGACGAGCCGCACATCTTCATAGAGGACGTGCCCGACGCCACCGGCAAGAACATCCGTCACCTGCAAACCACCAAGATGAAGTTCACCGATGCCGAGGGCAGGCTCTGTACGCTGGGCCTTTGCGTGGATGTGACGGTGATGACGCGCGTCAAGACCGCCGAGACGGAAGACCGCGTGAAGCAGCAGGAGGAGCAGCTGCGCCTGGCCCTTGAGTACCAGCTCCAGGACGAGGAGCAACGGCGCCAGCAGCAGGCACAGCTCATCACTGCCCTCGCGTCGGACTACTGGAGCGTCTATTACCTCGACCTGGACACCGATGACGGCGTCTGCTATCAATCGCACAGCGACATCAAGGGCTTCAAGGTGGGCGAGCGCTTCAAGTACCTCGAGTCGGTAACGGCCTATGCCAACACCTACATAACCGACGACTATCGCGACGACTTTCTGCGCTTCGTCCAGCCAGAGACAGTGAAGGAAGCCCTGTTGGAGCAGCGCGTCATCTCGCACCGCTATATGGTGCACCGCAACGGGCGCGACTCCTACGAGATGGTCCGCTTCGCCGGCGTCCGCCGCCCCGAGGACCGCGAGGACCATCTCGTCCATGCCGTGGGCGCATGCTTCACCGATGTAGACGCCGAGACGCGCAGAAACCTCGAGCAGGGCAAGGCGCTCAGCGAAGCCCTCGCCGCCGCCGAAGAGGCAAACCACGCCAAGACGGCGTTCCTCTCCAACATGAGCCACGAGATCCGCACGCCCATGAACGCAATCATCGGCCTGGACAACATCGCACTCAACGAGCCCGACATCTCTGAGCGGACACGCGATCACCTTGAGAAGATCGGTACCTCCGCGCGGCACCTCCTCAGCATCATCAACGACATCCTCGACATGTCGCGCATCGAGAGCGGCCGGATGACCATCAAGAACGAGGAGTTCTCGTTCTCGAAGGCGCTTGAGCAGGTCAATGCTATCGTCAGCGGGCAGTGCCGCGACAAGGGCGTCGACTACGAGTGCCGCCTCAGGGGAGACATTGACGAGTACTACATTGGCGACGGCACCAAGCTCCAGCAGGTGATGATCAACATCTTGGGCAATGCGGTGAAGTTCACGCCCGAGGGCGGCAAGATCGAGTTTGAGGTGGAGGAGATTGCCCGCTTTGAGGGCCACTCGACGCTGCGCTTCGTTATACGCGACACCGGCATCGGCATGAGCGAGCAGTTCCTACCTAGGGTGTTTGACGCCTTTGCGCAGGAAGACTCGTCGCTTACCAGCAGGTATGGCAGCACGGGGCTTGGCCTTCCCATCACCAAGAGCTTCGTCGAGCTCATGAACGGCAGCATTGAGGTGGAGAGCCAGAAGGGCGTGGGAACCACCTTCACCGTTACCGTGACCCTTGCCACGGCCAGCCCGCACGAGCATGCAGAGACGGGCCTGCGCCCCAACGAGATGAGCGTGCTGGTCATCGACGACGACCCAGTTGCCTGCGAGCACGCACGCATCGTCCTTGGCCAGATTGGCATCGGCTGCGAGACGGTGCTCTCGGGTACCGATGCGCTGCGGCTCGTCGAGCTGCGCCAGGCGCGCCAGAACCCGTACAACCTCATCCTCGTCGACTGGAAGATGCCCGAGATGGATGGCCTCGAGACCACCCGCAGGATCAGGCAGATTGTGGGTCACGACTCGGTCATCATCATCCTCACCTCATACAACTGGGAGGATGTCATCGACGAGGCCACCACGGCGGGCGTGGACAGCTTCGTGGCAAAGCCCCTGTTTGCCGCAAGCGTGATGGACGAGTTCCAGGAGACCTTCCGGCGCAAGCGCGAGGCAGGCGAGGGCACCAAGACGGACTTGCGCGGCAGGCGCATCCTCCTGGCCGAGGACATGATGGTCAACGCCGAGATCATTGGCATGGTGCTCTCGATGCGCGAGATGGAGTCGGAGGTGGCGGAGAACGGCAAGCTTGCGGTTGAGCAGTTCGCCGCCCACGAACCCGGCTACTACGACGCCATCCTCATGGACATGCGGATGCCCGTGATGGACGGTCTGGAGGCAACGCGCACCATTCGTGCCATGGACCGGCCCGATGCGGCGGAGATCCCCATCATCGCGCTGACCGCAAACGCCTTCGACGAGGACGTGCAGCGCAGCATGCAGGCAGGCTTGAACGCACACCTCAGCAAGCCCGTGGAGCCCGACGCGCTGTTCGAGACCCTGGAGCGCCTGATCAAGGACTGAGACGGCAACTAAGGGACGCGCTTTTGCCAGGTAAGGCAGACAGGGAAACTAAGGGACACGCCCTTTTGCCCCGCGGGGCCAAAAAGGGCGTGTCCCCTAGTTTCCGCACGTGCCCCCAGCGCCCTGCAGTTGTGCCACAATCGACTTGTGTCTGATACAAACGGGAGGAGAGCAGCATGGAGCTGAAGGCTTGGGAGTACGACGAGTTTCCCGCGTTCGACGAGGCCGTGGAGGGTGCCACCTGGCTTGACACCACCGGCGATGAGATTGGCGCTTCCTACATCCCCAACGTGGAGTACGAGTGCATTGACGGCGTGAGTCGCGTGTTGCAGATCCTCATTCCCACCAGCCGCCACGCCAAGGCCCCACGCCCCGGTCAGCGCCCCGCCTCGCGCCACTACCCCTGCATCGTCTATGTGCAGGGCTCGGCCTGGATGCAGCAGAACGTGTATGCCAACCTCCCCTGCATCGTCCGCCTCTGTTCCTACGGCTTTGTGGTGGCTGTGGTGCAGTACCGCGACAGCAGCATCACCAGCTTCCCCGCACCGGTGCAGGACGCGCGCAACGCCATCCGCTTCATGCGCACGCACGCGGACGAGTATGCCGTGGACCCCACCCGCATGGCAGTGATGGGCGACAGCTCCGGCGGCCACACCGCTGTCTATGCCGGCATCATGCACGATGACGATACCCCGGCAAACCTCTTCCCCGGCGTATCCGCTGAGGTAAGCTGTATCGTCAACTTCTATGGCTCGACCGACCTCACCTTCGACGATTCGAATCCCTCCACACCCAACCACAACCTGCCCGATTCCCCCGAGGGCATGGAGATGGGAAAGATCAACCTGCGCGAAGACCGCGCCGCACGAGAGCTGCTCTCCGTGCGCTGCAACATCGATGAGGCCACGCAGATAGCCCCCGTGCTCACCTTCCACGGCACCAAGGACCGCACCGTCAACACCCGCTGCAGCACCCTGTTGCACCAGCGGTTACAGGAGACCGGTCACGCATCGACGCTCTACCTGTTGCGCGGAGCCGACCATGGCGGGCCCGAGTTCTGGACGCCGCAGGTTCTGGACATCGTGAGCGCCTTCGTACACAAGCATGTGGGATGACGCTGACCCCAGCAAACGGAGCGTGCGCCGCCATCGGCCCACTCGGCAGCTAGGAGTTTGAGACAAACGACCGCGCAATCGCGTAGGATTAGAGGAGCACGAACAGCATCACAAACGAAAGGACCACCATGAAGTCGTTCAAACTCGCAACCACCCTCGCAGCCCTCGCCCTTGCCGCAACCCTGTGTGCCTGCACCTCCACCTCGTCCACCTACGCGCAGGAGACCCTCACCGAGGCTTCCGGCATCAAGGTCACCGCAGAGAACGCCGATTCCTCGAGCAGCGCAACCACCGAGGATGCCATCACGGTCAACGAGGGCGATGTCATCGTCATCAGCCCCTTCACCGATAAGGGCAGCTTCCACCTGACCATCACCGCAGCCGACGGCACCAACATCTACGACGATGACGCCGAGGGCAAGGTCCTCTACACCATCGCGGCCGCGCCCGGCGAGTACTCGGTGACCACCTCCGGCAACAACGTCACGGGCTGGATGACCGTGTTCGCGCAGAGCCAGGACGAGCTTGCGGCGCAGGACGAGGCCCTTGACAGCGCGCTTGAGGAGGCCGCACCCGAAGTCGCTGAGGCCGCGGAAACCTCTGCAGAGTAAAGAGCCGCACCACAGATGCGCGTGTGCCCAAGACGTACGGCACACGCGCTTTTTTCAAGCAGGGAGAGCCCACATGAACGACATCATGGTCATTGGCATAGCAGGCGGAACGGGCAGCGGAAAGACCACCATCACCAACCAGATCAAGGAGCGCCTGGGCTCTGAGGTCACCGTTGTGACGCATGACAACTACTACCGCGCGCACCATGAGATGACCTACGAGGAACGCACGCTGCTCAACTATGACCATCCCGATGCCTACGAAACGGAGCTTTTGGTAGAGCACCTGGCGGCGCTCAAGCGCGGCGAGGCCGTGGAGGTGCCGGTATACGACTTTTCCATCTACGACCGCACGGACAAGACCACTACCGTCGAGCCGTCACGGGTGATCATCGTCGAGGGCATCGTGATCTTTGCGCACCCCGCCCTGCGCGACCTTCTGGACGTGAAGGTGTATGTGGACTGTGACGCCGACGTGCGCATCCTGCGCCGTCTCATGCGCGACGTGAAGGAGCGTGGCCGCAGCCTGGATAGCGTGGTCAACCAGTATCTCTCCACGGTAAAGCCCATGCACGAGGCCTTCGTGGAGCCTTCCAAGCGCTACGCCGACGTCATCATCCCAACCGGCGGGCAGAACCTCGTGGCGCTCGACATGCTGGTCGACCGCATTCGCACCCATTTGAGGCAGTAAACAATCGAACGCGATTACATTTACAGAGTCTTTGTTAGAAGCAGGCACGACAACTTGAGGGGAGTTGGTTCGCATGTCATACAAGCTTACCTTTGACGCTTCGGAAGTTAGCAGATGTCTGCTCTGCTATGACTCGCCCTGCGCGGCACAATGCCCCGACTACCTTCCCGTTGATGCGATTCTGCGCTCGCTCTACTTCGAGAACTACCTGGGAGCAGCCAAGCGCCTGGAGGACATCAACTGCGCCTCATGCGACGCGCCTTGCGAGCAGGCCTGCATCCTTGGCACAACCAAAAAGCCCGTAGGCATACGAGACGTGCTCACGAGCGCCAAGCACGACGCCCGAACACTTCCCTCCCACGCAACCGAGGACGTCGACCTCTCGTGCGACATCTGCGGTGTGCCCCTGGAAAACCCCTTCCTGCTCTCCTCGTCGGTGGTGGCAAGCACCTATGACATGTGCAGCCGCGCCTTCGAGGCCGGCTGGGCAGGCGCCGCATTCAAGACCATCTGCTCGTTCCCGCAGCACGAGGCTTCCCCGCGCTTTTCGGTGGTCAGGGGGCACAGTGCCTCGTTCTTTGGCTTCAAGAACATCGAGCAGCTCTCCGACCACAGCGTGGAAGAGAACATGGAGGTGTTCCGCCAGCTGCGCAGGGACTACCCCACCAAGGTGATCGTTGCCTCCATCATGGGACAGAACGAGGAAGAGTGGGAGCATCTGGCGCGCGAGTGCGAGCTGGCGGGCGCCTCGGTCATTGAGTGCAACTTCTCGTGCCCCAACATGGAGACAGAGGGCCTGGGCATTACCATCGGACAGTCGGAGGAGCTGGTCGAGCGCTTTACGCGTGCCACCAAGCGCGGCACCAGCCTGCCCGTTCTGGCCAAGCTCACGCCCAACATCACCGATATGGTGCCCATAGCCTTGGCGGCAAAGCGAGGCGGGGCCGACGGCATCGCCGCCATCAACACCATCAACTCCATCACAGGCGTCAACATCGACACCCTGGTTGCTGAACCCGACGTGCGTGGCAAGTCGATGGTGGGTGGCTATTCCGGATCGGCTGTGAAGCCCATTGCCCTGCGGTTCATCTCCGACCTTGCCAACTGCCCAGAGCTTGAGGGCATGCACCTCAGCGGTATGGGCGGCATCGAGACCTGGACCGACGGCCTTGAGTTCCTCCTGCTTGGAGCGGGAAGCCTGCAGGTGACCACGGCGGTCATGCAGTATGGCTATCGCATCATCGACGACCTGCTCGAAGGCCTCGCAGAATACCTGCGCTGCAAGGGCATCTCGTCGATTGGCAAGCTGGTGGGCGGCGCGCGTACGAGCGTCGTGAGCCATCAGGGCATCGAGCGCGACACCGTGCTGCTCCCCACGTTTGACCTCGAGCGCTGCAATGGCTGCGGAAGGTGCTACCTCTCGTGCATGGACGGCGGGCATCAGGCCATAGCGTTCGACAAGCAAACCAGAAAACCCAAGCTCATAGGCTCCAAGTGCGTAGGATGCCACCTGTGCCGCCTGGTTTGCCCCGTCGAGGCCATCGACGCAGCACCGAAGCGCATCAAACGCACTCACGCTTAGGAACCATTTCGAAGGGGCCCGCAGGCAACTAAGGGACACACCCTTTTTGCCAAGGAAGATAGGCGGGGAAATTAAGGGACACGCCCTTTTTGCCCCGTGGGGCAAAAAGGGCGTGTCCCTTAATTTCCCTCTCCCCCTGTTTTACGCGCAGACCTTGCGGTAGAGCATGCGCTCGCGCAGGGCATCGCCGTCGCCACCCAAGGCATCTACCAGCGCATACGCGAAGTGGAGCGTGGTGCCGGGACCCTGCGAGGTGATGACGTTGCCGTCGCGAACCACCAGTTCGTCGACCCATTCGCCCTTCTGGCCAAGGGTGTCCTTGCGCGTAGGGAAGCAGGTGAAGCGGCGCCCGTCGAGCAGGCCCGCACGGTCGAGCGACATGGGACCAGCGCAGATGGAAGCCACCAGCTTGCCCTCGTCGGCCATCTTCCTCACGGCCTCGATGAGGGCATCGTTTGCCGCCAAGTTGGCAGCGCCAGGCATGCCACCGGGAAGCACCACAAGGTCATAGCCCTCGAGCGAGCCATCAAACACCTTGTCGGCCACTGCCGTTATGCCGTTACACCCCGTAACCTGCAGCGACTCAAGCCCAATGGCGTCACACGTAAAGCCTCCGCGGCGAATGATGTCAACCACGAACAGCGACTCGCCCTCTTCGTAACCCGGCGCAAGCATGACGGCTGCCTTCTTCATGATGTTCCCCTCCAGATGTGGCGTGTATCCTTGCTGGTAACAACCATACCTACGCGTCGTTGGCACATCCAGCCGATTCCAGAAGCTGGAACAAGCCCGCGGCTTGGGAGCGCAGATGAAGGTGATCTTTCTTGACATAGACGGGGTCATTGCCACGCCCACCAGCGTGCGCCTCAACTACCTGCTGGGACGCGGGCCCGACCGCCAGCGCTTCGACACGGTCTCGCTCACCTACCTGCGTCGCCTCGTGGCGGCAACCGGAGCCATCGTGGTGCTCACCTCCACCTGGCGCGAAGACATGCAGACGGGCGACCCCTATGTGAATGCCATCATGGACAACCTGTTTGCCCAGCTCGAGGATGCCGGTGCTCCCGTGAGCAGCCTGACGCCCATCATCCAGACCGCCGATCGCTCGGCAGAGATTGGTGCCTGGCTCGACGAGCACCCCTGCGAGGCGTACGTCATCTTCGACGACCTTGCCCGCTTTGCCGACCGTCCCGAGGTGGTGGAGGGCCACCTTGTGCTGATAGCGGACAGCGAGGGCATCCGGCACCACCACTACCAGCAAGCGCTGCAGATACTTGAGCATTGATGAAATTGAGGGACACGCAGTGCGTCAGGGGGACGGAGGGGTTGGCACACAGGCGGGGATATTAAGGGACACGCCCTTTTTTGGCTCTTCGAAACTTTTGGTGGATAGCACACCGCGGCCCCGCCGGCGTGTCCCCGCCGAGCGGTA
>CACXFC010000207.1 GCA_902766835.1 uncultured Coriobacteriaceae bacterium
CTCGCGGCACATCCGTGTGCGTTTTCGCACACGGATGTGCCGCGAGAACCGACCCCAAGGCACACGCATGTGCGGAAAGGGGCGCACCCCCAACGCACGCTACCGCTCAACCATACAGACAAGGCGAACGTCCATGATGTTCCCGATTGCGGCACAACGGCTCAGCGTTGGAGCATTTCCAACAAAGTGACACGGACCGACGCGCGCCCAAACCAACCTGCATAGCGGATGTGCCAAGCTGTCAACCTGCGTAAACATGCGCGAACGTCACTTTCTCCGCACGACTGCACGCGGTGCACGCTCGCGCTCCACGTAATATGTATATGTAACAATTCGACAGCAACTCGAACCAAGGTGTGGGGTCGAACGTACGGCCCAAGCCACAGTTCAGAAGAAAAGACGAAATGGGCAGAATCGCACAACATACGAAGCAGATGGTCAGCGTGCAGGTGGCACTCATAGTTGTATTGCTCCTCGCGCTTTGCGCGCTGGCCATGCCCAGACAGTCGCATGCCATAGAGGGCAGCGCGAACAACGGCACAAAGGCTACCCGCATATACGCACAGGATGGGAACGGTGTCACGCGCGAGTACATGGTGCTCGAAGGCGACCCGTCCTCTTATAGCGCAACCGTCGTCTCGTACGGCGGCGAGCAGAGCAATGGCCCCACTTGGGTCATCGAGGCACGCAGCGGAATGCCCGAAGAGGGTGGGCGCCTGCTCTCCTCCCAAACCCTGCGCAACGCCGGCGAGCTGACTGCCCACGAAGATGGCCTGTATTACATGCCGGCACAAACCATTGACGTGGACGGAGTCTCCTACCACTGCGCGCAGAAAGAGATTCTGGTGAATCCTTCTGGCGGGGTTGCGGAGGCCTACTACGTGGCAGACGGCTATGAGCCGACGGAAGACTACGACGTTACCCTGCAGTTTGTTGACATGGCCGATGGAACCTCAATTGGTTCGCAGACGGCAACCGTGAGCCTCGCCCGCGCCCAGAAAGGCGCTGACGAGGCAATTGCTGTTCCGGCTACCCTGAACGACGGTGCGTACGTGCTCATCCCCGGCCAGTTCTTCGCCCAGACCACGGCGGGCGATGCACTGTTGCAGCACAACTACTACGCGCCCGACCGTACCTACACCATCTATTACCGCAAGGCAAGCGACGAGAGCCTTGCCGACGCAGTCATAGCCAAGATCAACACCGTTTACAGCCAGCCAAAGGGCGCGTCTGAGGTAATTGCCGACGAGGCCAACCCCCTTGCCGCCCCGGGTCTAAACGGGCAAGACTCGCATCTGGGGGCGCTCAGCGTGAAGTCGACCCTGTTCGGCGGCGTGATGGCGGGGCTGTTTGCGGTAGGAGGCGCGCTCTTCTTCTTCCTCACGCGCAAGAAGCGGGAGGAGGATCGGCGAGATTTTGGGGACGATGTGTAGCGGGCAAAACGGCGCCTGCACACGGAAAGAAGCGAACGAAGTTGGAGAAAAGGAGGTGAGTGAAGCATGGAAGGCATAACGTGGAAAGAAATGTATGTTGGGGCTAGAGGCGATATATCAACAGATTGTGTTTCATGGCGTGCAGAGGCACCAGATACGGTAGCCCTGCATAAATCCTTATATGGACTACTTTATCGAACTAAAGCGTCAAATACATCAACAGATAAATCATATAGGCCTACGACCTGCAGTTATGCTCGCCGAGCAAAGCTCGCCTCTCTCGGAAATAGGTCGGATTGTCGCGGCTTAGCAGTGTGCCAGAGTGTATATTGCTAGGTTGCCATAACTATGGTTAGTGTCACCGCGAACGTGCGGACGGGGGAATACAAATGAAGAATAAGCATCGCTCCACGAAGCATGCGACGGGCCTTGCAGCGGCCTTGCTCGCAGCTACTCTGGCGTGGGCGCCGGTACCTGCCTTGGCAGAGGTCGGCGAGGTCACGGGAGTGGACGATTGGACCTCTATTGTTGAGGGAGGCGAAGAAGCAGATGCTGGCGTCGACGTCCTGGCAGTAACAGGCGCCGACGGCGATCGCATTTGGGTCGACGTCACCCAAAACGGCGGGCTCATTGCCGAGAAGCTCATGTACCAGCTTACTCCGAGCGACGAGGCCGATGCCGAGGGCAACTTCGTGGGCATCCTCAGTCTGAACATCACGGACCTCAAGGCTACCGACACCTTCACCATCAGTGCCTACCTGGGTCATGACGAAACCACTCCGGTGTACACCGGCACCGTCAAGCCCGTGGTGGGCATGTTCTGCGCGAGCGCGCAGGACACCACCGGCCCCACGGCCGTACTGGCGTGGCGCACCCTGGGCGACGGCGAGGAGCGCGAGCTTGCCATGCCTCAGGTGGTGGAGTACGAGGGCAAGACCTACAAGCTTGACGCCCAGCAGGAAGACGGTACCTACCGTTACGTTGCCGACTCGTCCATCCCCGACGAGGTTGAGGGCAAGATCAAGTACTGCGTGCTTGGTGACGGCTCCGTGCTGAAGGAAGACACCTTCACCATCACCAAGGAAGAGGGCAGCAAGCTCGTGCCCGTCGACAACATCGTTGAGTCGGGCGGTAAGTACTACCGCACGCTGCAGCTCACCGGTGACGTCTCGGCCAAGTACCCCGGCTTGACCGAGTTCAGCATCATGTGCGTCGAGCTGACGGGCGACTGGGGCGACGACGGCGCTCCCTACGTGGCCAACTTCCGCTACATCGACGTTGACAACCCCTCCGCAGGCGACATGCGTGAGAGCGACACGCTGATCTCTGCTCTGCTGGACAAGCTCATCGTTACTGGCGAGTACACTTATACGCCCCCCGCGTACATATATATAAAGAACGGTGATGTGGTTGAGTACTGGGCTCTGGTGACGGGCGAGAAGCAGCCCGCCGGCCTCATTGACGACAGCTACCTCAAGCTGAAGCCCGAAACGAGCACTGACCCGCGGACCTACGACATCGCCTACAAGAAGATGGACGAGACCTTCGACGCCGTGTGGACGGTCACGCTGATTGATGCCACCAAGGGCGTCAACGAGGCCGGCCGCATCATGGAGCAGAAGACCTTCCACGTTCCTAGCGGTGGCTCCGAGACCTACGTGGTGGAAGAGCAGAAGAACGGCCTGGTGGTTGTCCCCGGCACCGGCGGTTCCTACACCTACACCTATGACCCCGACAATCTCATCTCCAACACCGACATCTACTACGGCAAGGAGGGTGAGGCGATCACCGACAGCTACACCGTCACGGTGAACTTCGTGAACATCGCCAACAACCAGGTCCTGAAGACCACCTCCGAGACCATCACCCCCGACTACGTGAACAACCGCAAGTACCTGAGCGTGCCGCTGGACGAGTCGTTCGTCTCGGGCGGCAATACCTACGTTCGCCTGAACGGCCAGGCTGCGCAGATCGACCACAACTACTTCAACTACGACGTGGTGGGCGGCAAGAAGCAGAAGACCTACACCGTGTGGTACCGCGACGTCAACGACGACCTGCACGACACCACCACCATCACCACGTTCACCACGGTCTACGACGACGTGTTCGTCGACCGCGGCGTGACCACCGTGACCAACCTCGGCACCACCACGGTTGCCGGCGGCACGGCGGCAGGCGGCGCGACTGGCGGCACCGGTGCAACCGGTGGCACCGCGACCCTCACGAACAACGGCGGCTTGAACGCCATCACCACCGGCGGCAACACCACGCTGGTTCGTGACGACGGCACCTCCGTCACCGGCGAGCGCATCGACGACGAGGCCAACCCGCTGGCAGCACCCACCCAGGGCGACGGCAAGGAAGACGGCACCAACCCCGACGGCACCGACTCCAACGCCATTGACACCGGCAAGATTGCTGGCATTCCCATTGGCATCCTCGTCGGTCTGGTGAGTGGCATCATCGCCGCGCTTGCAGCCTTCCTGCTCATCAACCGCAAGAAGGACGAAGAGGGTGGTGCAAATGAGCAGTAAAGCGCCAGATGAAACCAAGCGCACCACAGATAGCACTACTACGCACAACATCCGCCTAGGTTTTTGGGGGAGACGGAAGATGAGCAACACAACGGTAAGCAAGAGCAAGAAGAGGGCAGCAAGGGAGCGTCTGAACAAGTTCCTGTCCGTGCTGCTGTCTGTTGCCATGGTGCTGCAGACCTCGCCGGTCGCGTACGCGCGCTGGGACGAGGGCGGCGCCGAGGGCTACGGCTATGACGCGGCTGTGCCCGAAGAGATGACGACCACCTCGGAGGAGGTTGTAGCCGAGGCTGAGCCCGAGCCGCAGCCTGAACCTCAGGTTGAGGAGCAGGCGCCGGTGGACGAGGTTGCCAGCAACAGCTCCAACATCGTTGAGGCTCCCGAGGGCACCGACGTCGCCGAGCAGACGGCCGAGATCGCCGAGCAGCAGGTTGAGGAGCAGGCTCCCGAGGCCATGGCGAGCATCTCGGTCTACGTGGAGAACGCGACCCTCACCATCGACGGCAACCAGCTGACCAACTCCACGGGCACGCTGACCACGCCCGAGGGCAAGGCCATCAGCTTC
>CACXFC010000208.1 GCA_902766835.1 uncultured Coriobacteriaceae bacterium
GGTTCTCGCGGCACATCCGTGTGCGAAAACGCACACGGATGTGCCGCGAGAACCGACCCCAGGGCACACGCATGTGCGGAAAGGGGAATACCCGGGAACGCGCAAAACGGTTGCGCACCCCTACCCCCTAGTAACCAACCCCTGGTAACCCCTAGTACTCTTCTTCGGTGTATTCTTCCTCGGGGTAGTACTCCTCTTCTTCGGGGTAGTACTCTTCCTCCTCGGTGTACTCCTCTTCGGAGACGGCCTCTTCCTCGGTTTCGGTCTCGCCCTCGGGAGCGGCCCCAGCCTCGGGCGCCGGAGCTGCCGGCTCCGCCTGCTGGGTCAGATCAAGCGTTGTCACGCCGGTGCCCGGCGCCACAGACTCGGTCCCCAGCTTGCGATACGAGGGCTGCGAGGGCACGCGGACGTTGATGTAGGTCACCTGGTTGGGATGCTTGGCCAGCACCTCGGTGATGACCGCCTCCTTCACGTCGATGCTCACCGGCGAGCCCAGCGAGACCTCCACGCCGCTCTTCAGCAGGCACGAGATACTCTCCACGCTCGGCGCCGAGAAGCTCACAATCTGCGACGAAAGGTCTTCGGAGAACTGCTCGCGATAGGCATTGACGGCCTTTAGCACCTCATCGGTGGAGGCAGAGCCGGCCGAGGGACTCACGCTCGTGGGCACGTCGTACACCAGCAGCGCGCCCATCTGCTGCGCCAGCGAAAGCGCCACGTCGTTGGCCGACTGGCCGTCCTTCATGGTGAGGTTGACCGGCTCGATCCACACGTTGTCGTTGCCCAAGCACCAGCATACCGAGCCCGTGCCCATCTTCACCAGGCAGTCCACGCGCCGCTCGGTCACCACGATCTTCAGCCTGTCGGGGAATTCCCGCACGAAGGAGACCTCCCCTACCCACGGGTTGCGCTTGAGGTTCTCGGTGATGAGGCCCTCGTCGATGTTGAGCAGGGTCGTTCCCTCGGTCACGTCGGCGAGCTTGGCGATGTTCTCCGCGGTCAGGTGCTCGGTGTCCTCCGCATCAATCGAGGAGATGGTGAAGGCCGGCGTGCTGGAGAGCACGATGAAGGTCACCAGTGCCGCCACCAGAAGCACCGCCACAATCACCAGGGTGACGATGAGCATGCGGATGGGGCGATGCTCGCGCGAAGGCCGCTGGTCGCGTACCTCGCGCATCTCGCCCATGCCCTCCCTGCGCGCAGCCCGCCTGGTGGCGGTGCGCCTGCTCGGCGTAGCCATGGCGCTCACCTAGTTCCCAAAGCCGAGGAACTTGACCTCGGGGGTCAGGTCGATGCCATAGCGGTCCTTGACCTCGTCGTGCATGTGCTGCATGACCATCACGACGTCCATGGCCGAGGCGTGCCCCTCGTTGACCACGAAGTTGGCGTGCTTGTCCGAGACGGCAGCGCCGCCCACGCGGTAGCCCTTGAGCTCGCACGCGTCGAGCAGGGCGCCCACCGAGCGGTCGCCGGGGTTCTTGAACACCGATCCGCAGCAGGGCTTGCCCATGGGCTGGGTGGCCCTCCTGCGCGCCATGCGGCGGTTCATCTCGTTGGCTATGGCCTCCTTGGTGGAGGGCACCAGCTCGAAGGTGGCCTCGAGGATGATCTCGTTTGACGGGATGGAGCACCAGCGGTAGCCCCACTCGATCTCGGGCCCCAGGTAGCGCTGCATGCCCGCGCCCACGCGGTAGGTGACCACGTCGCGCACCACGCTGCCAATCCAGTGGTGGCGGCTGCCGGCGTCCATCGACACGGCCCCACCCACAGACCCGGGGATTCCCGCGCAGCTCTCGAGCCCCGAGAGCTGCCTGCTCAGACTCTCGTTCACCAGCTTGGTGAGCATCACGGCGGAGCCCGCGCTGATGAGGTTGCCATCGACGGACATCTTCTGGAACTCGCGGCCCAGCTTCAGCACGCAGCCGCGATACCCCTCGTCTGCGGCCAGGATGTTGGACCCGCGGCCCATGACCACCCAGGGCACCCCCTCGACGGCCAGCACGCGCAGGGCGCGCACGAGGCCCGCGTAGGTATGCGCCGTCACCATGAGGTCGGCCGGGCCCCCAATGCGGTAGGTGGTGTTCTGTGCGAGCGCGACGTCTGCGGCCACCTCAACACCCTCGAGGTCGGCCAGCGCGGCAAGGGCCTTCCAGGCGCTCACGAGGCTACGCCTGTTCCTCGCGCTCGCGCTCGGCGGCAATGAAGTCGGGTCCGATGGAGGTCACGTCGCCCGCGCCCTGGGTGATGACCAGATCGCCGGGGAGGCAGTGGTCGCACAGGTAGGAGATGACGTCCTTGCGGCGCTCGATGGAGACTACCTCCACGTTGCCCAGCTCGGCGATGCGCGCGGCCAGCACGCGGCCCGACACGCCCGGGATAGGCGTCTCGCCGGCCGAGAAGACGTTGGTGACGATCACAAGATCCGCCTGGTCAAAGGCCTGGGCGAAGTCATCCATGAGATTCTGGGTGCGCGTGTAGCGGTGCGGCTGGAAAACCGTAACGATGCGGTTGAAGGTGAGGCTCGAGGCTGCCCTCAGCGTCGCCTCGATCTCGGTGGGGTGATGACCGTAGTCGTCCACCACCGTTATGCCTGCTACATCGCCCACATGCGTGAAGCGACGGTGAGCGCCCTGGAAGCAGGAGAGCGCCTCGGCGGCCTTTTCGGCGTCGCAGCCCAGCACCTCGGCCACGGCGATGGAGGCGGTGGCGTTGAGCAGGTTGTGCCCGCCAGGGTTAACCTTCAACAGCACGTTCACCTCTGCGCCCGAGGGCGTGCGCACGATGCAGCGGTTCTCCAAGCCCTTGCTTTCGGCGTTGTTGGGGATGCAGACGTAGTCGTTGCCCTCGTTGAAGCCGTAGGTCAAAACCTTGCGGCCCGTGGAGCGCGCCAGCTCGGCGTAGTGCGGCACGTCGCCGAAGATGATGACGGTGCCATCCCCCACCAGGTTCATGAACTCGCAGAAGGTCTTCTCGATGTTCTCGAGCGTGCCGTAGTGGTCGAGGTGGTCGGCCTCGATGTTGGTGATTACCTCGACGCGCGGGTCGAGGTAGAGGAACGAGCCGTCGGACTCGTCGGCCTCGCACACGAAGTAGCCGCCGCTGCCGTTTCGGCCGTTGGTCTTGTACTCCTCGACGATGCCGCCAATCAGGAAGGACGGGTCCATGCCCATGTGGTCGAGCATCGAGGCCACCATGGAGGACGTGGTGGTCTTGCCGTGGGTGCCGGCGATGGCAACCGTCGTTGCGCCCACGCCCAGATACGCCAGCATCTTGGCGCGCGGCCACACGGGAATGCCCAGCTCACGGGCGCGAACGAGCTCCTCGTTGGTCTCGGGGATGGCAGAGGAGATGACCACGACCTCGGGGGCAACCTGGTCGATGACGGCCGCGTTGTGGGGCGTGGTCACCTGGATGCCGATGTTCTCGAGCGCGCGCACGTAGTTGGACGACTTGAGGTCCGAGCCCGTCACGCGGCACCCGCGCTCGTGCAGCACCTTCGCGATGCCGCTCATGCCTGCTCCGCCAACGCCTATGAAGTGAGCGCTCCCAATGGTCTGCGCTGTATCTGCCATGAAAACCACCTTCCTCTGTCGCCCGCCCGCATGGCGAGCGACCTCTACTCTAGCCGATATTCGCGCGGCTTTTGCCCATGTGCGCCGTATTGCACGGCTTCTGCGGGCATGGGGACACATTCTGAGGGGCGCAGCTCCGCGCGTGGACATGCCTCCCCTAGCGGGCGGCCTCCTCCACGTTGTCGGCCAGCACCACCGCGGCCTTGTCCTGGGCCAGGCCCTGGGCATGGCGGCGCAGCTCGGCGCGCGCCTCGGCGTCATCCACAAGCCTCAGCAGCTCGGCTGCAAACGCCGGCGTGTCAATCTGGTCGTCTGCCACCAGCGACGCCGCGCCCGCGTCCACCAGCAGGTGGGCGTTGGTGGTCTGGTGGTCGGCCGTGGCAAAGGGGTACGGCACCAGGATGGACGGCACGCCCACCGCCGCGATCTCTGCGATGGACGAGGCGCCCGCGCGCGAGAGCACGAGGTCGGCCGCAGCCAGGGCCTCGCCCATGTTGTCGATGTAGGGGCGCACCTGCCAGCGGGCGGCCTCCTCCTCGCTCAGCGCCAGGGCGTCGCGCACCTCGTCGTAGAGGTCCTTGCCCGTGGAGTGCACGATCTGCAGGTTGGGGCGGGCCAGAAGCTCGTCCTTCAGGGCCACCACGCCGTCGTTCAGATGGCGCGCGCCCAGGCTTCCGCCAAACACCAAAAGCATCGTGGCGTCCGGGTCAATGCCAAAGGCCGCACGACCCGCCTCGCCGCTCGCATCGATGACGCTGCGGCGCACGGGGTTGCCCGTGACCACAATCTGGGTCTGGTCGCCCACACGGCCCTTGAAGGCCTCGATGGCCGCCGGGAACGACACGCAGACCTTGGAGGCCTTGGCCGCCGAGGTCTTGTTGGCAAGGCCCGGAACGGAGTTCTGCTCGTGGAGCACCACGGGCACGCCATGGCGGTTGCACCAGCGCATGAGCGGCAGCTCGATGTAGGCGCCAAAGCCCACGGCCACGTCGGGCGCGCCATGGCTGGCAAAGTAGCGGTCGAGCTCGCGCTCGGCCTTGCGCATGCGCCACAGGGCGGAGATGAGCGTCCAGGGCTTTGAGCGGTCGAATCCGGTCACGTCGAGCGATTTGAGGGTAAAGCCCGCCTGGGGCACGAGCGTGCCCTCCAAGCGCCTCTCCTGGCCGAAGAAGCCCACCTCATGCCCGCGCGACGCCAGCTCCTCGGCCAGCGCGAGGGCCGGATTGATGTGACCCGCCGTACCGCCGGCGGCAATGGCAACCGAAAGCTTCTTGGCCACGATGCCCACTCCCTTCGTGTGACGCCTGTGCGGCCCTTGGGGCACCTGCCCTGGGCCTGCTGCGTGCGCCGGGCACCCCCGGCGCGTCCGCCCGCTTGTGCCTCCTCGTCCGCGCCGTGGCGGCGCGCGACGGTCAGCGCCTTCTTAGTCTATCGCTTGCGCTCGGTCCGAGGTCGATGCGTCTCGATCCGTTGCGATTTGTGGTGATTCTGCCAGCGCCGTAGCTCTGCTGGAGGTCGCGCTCGGCGCGGATGTCGCGCGGCGAGGTGGACCTTCCGCCCTGGACCACCCGCAGGCGCCCGGAGGGTGCCGAGAGGGCCGGCGCGGGGCTAAAGGCCTCGTAGGCGTCGTAGTCGCTCGCCCCCGCCGCAACCTGCGCCTGGCGCGAGACCGACACCACCATGCCAATCATCAGAAGGGTCGACATGATGGACGAGCCGCCGTACGAGAGGAACGGGATCGGCTTGCCCGAGAGCGGGATTATGCACAGAAGGCCGCTGACGTTGACGAGCAGCTGGATGGCCAGAAGCGACACGCAGCCCGCTGCGATGAGCCGCCCGCAGAGGTCGGGCGCGTTGCGCGCGATGCGGAAGCCCAGGTAGACCAGCAGGAAGAAGGCCGCCAGCACGCCGAGCGTGCCCACAAGGCCCAGCTCCTCGCCCACGACGGCATAGATGAAGTCGTTGTGGGCCATGGGCAGGTAGTAGTACTTCTGGCGGCTCATGCCCAGCCCCACGCCAAACAGGCCGCCGGCGCCGAATGCGTAGAGGCCCTGGATGAGCTGGTAGCCGCGGTCAAACTGGTCGAGCCAGGGGTTGACCACGATGAGGATGCGCCGGCGCGAGTAGTCGTCCAACACGGCGAGGACGCCGATGAACAGCACCGCGGCGAAGAACACGCTGCCCACCAGCTTGAGGGGGACGCCGGCGATGTAGAGCATGAGCACGAGGGTAATGCCCACCACCAGCACCGTTCCCTTGTCGGGCTGCATCAGGATCATGAAGAGGGGAAGGCCGATCATCCCGAACAGCTTCAGGACGAAGTCCCTGCGGTCGTCCACGTAGCCGCCCATCCAGTCCTCCATCAGGCTTGCGCCGCAGGCGATGATGGCCGCCTTGGAAAACTCGGAGGGCTGCAGGTGGATGGGGCCGATGGCAACCCAGCGCGTGGCGCCATAGGCGTCGGCGCCGGCAAGCGGCGTGAGCACGAGGGCAAGCAGGAGCGCCGAGAGCACGGCGATGGGTGTCCTTAGGGTGCGCGCCCAGGCGTGGTAGTCCATGCGGGAGGCAACCAGCGCCATCGCCAGGCCGCCGCAGGCAAGGATCGCCTGGCGCTTGACATAGTAGAACTGGTCGTAGTTTGAGTCTGCCGAGGTCACCGCCATGATGGATGACGCCGAGTAGATCATCAGCAGGCCGAAGCAGGTCATGACGAAGACCAAAAGGATGAGCAGGATGCGGTCGCGGACGACCTCGCCTGCCACCAGCGATCGGGCCTGCGCCTGTCCGCGGGCCATCATGCACCCGCCGCGGCGATGTGGTCTGCCACGAGCTGCTTGAAGACGCGGCCGCGCTCCTCGAAGCCGGAGAACTCGTCGAAGGAGGCGCAGGCCGGCGAGAGCAGGACGGTGTCGCCGGGCTTGGCCTGCGCGCAGGCAAGCTCGAGCGCGTCGGCCATGTGCTGGGCGCGCAGGACCTGGGCAGGGCCAGAGGCGGCCTCAACGGCCTGGGCGATGCGCTCCCCTGCCTCGCCGTAGCACACCACCGCGCGCGAGACGCGCGAGGCGAGCTCGGCGGTGGTGGAAAGGTCGGTGCCCTTGTCGGTGCCGCCCGCCAGCAGGACCACGGTTCCGGGCGCGAAGGCGCCCAGGGCCTTCTCCACGGCGTCGGTGTTGGTGGCCTTGGAGTCGTTCACGAAGTGCACGCCGCCCAGCTCGCCGCAGGGCTCGATGCGATGCTCCAGCGGGGCGAAGGCGGCAAGGCCCGCACGCACGGCCTCGTCGCTGGCGCCCACCTCGAGCACGAGCGCGGCGGCCACCAGCGCGTTCTGGATGTTGTGGTCGCCGTGGATCTGCAGGTCGGCAGCCGCGATCAGCGGGTGCTCCACGCCGTCGAGGCGCACGATGAGCTGGCCGTTGCGGCAGAAGGCCGCACACGGAGTGCCGGGGTCGCCTGCCACCTGCACGTATGCCACGCGCAGGCCGCGCGCCTCGAGGCGCTTGATGGCGGCGCGGCACCACTCGTCCTCGCAGGAGACGACGGCCAGGTCGGTCGGATCCAGGTTTGCGAAGGCGCGCTCCTTGGCCTCGGCGTAGCGCTCCAGCGTCCCGTGCCACTTCAGGTGGTCGGGGGTCACGTTGAGCAGCGCCGCGGCGCGCGGGTGCAGGTAGCGTGTCTCGGCCAGCTGGAAGCTGGAGAGCTCGGCCACAAACCAGCGGTCGGCCGGGCGACCTGCCACCTCGCCGGTTGCCAGGCGGCCAATGTTGCCCACCGCTATGGCGTCCTCCCCTGCCGTGCGCAGCAGGTCGGCGGTGAGGGTGGTTGTGGTGGTCTTGCCGTTGGTGCCCGTGATGGCCAGCCAGCGCTGCGGGCTCTCGCGCCAGGCAAACTCCGGCTCGCCGATGACCTCGTCGGAGCAGGCCTGCGCGTTGTGCATGAAGTCGGAGTGCTCGGGGATGCCCGGAGAGGCAATGGTCAGGTCGTAGTGGCCCTCAACCGCCTCGGTGCCCACCACCACGCGCACGCCCTTGGCCTCGAGCGCCTGGGTTGCGGGGCCCTCGGCGGACTTCGCGCCGCCGTAGAGGGTGATGGAGCTCACGCGCGTCTTGGGAAGGGTGGCCAGGTAGTCCGCGATGCCCTCGCCGGTCTTGCCCAGGCCGAGGACGCAGACATCGCCCAGGAATGCGGTGCCGCCGAAGTTCGTTTCTGCTGTGTTGGCAGCCATTGTCTCTCTCCTACTCTCGTTCCCACCAGAATCGGGGACGGTCCTATTTTCTCATGGACCGGAAACTAGGACCGTCCCCGATTCTCCCCGATTCTGGTTTTCGCACACGGGCGTGCCTTGGGGTCGGTTCTCGCGGCACATCCGTGTGCGTTTTCGCCCACGGATGTGCCGCGAGAACCGACCCCAAGGCACGCCCGTGTGCGATTTCTTGCTCTCTTATTAGCCGAGCTTGAAGTAGAGGGCGA
>CACXFC010000209.1 GCA_902766835.1 uncultured Coriobacteriaceae bacterium
CGAGGACGAGGCCGCCGACGCCGCCATCGCCGCCGTCAAGCAGCTCTCCGCCGACGTCAACATCCCCAAGACCTGCGACGGCCTGGTTGAGGAGGACCTCGACCAGCTTGCCTCCGACGCCCTGGCCGACGCCTGCTACCCGGGCAACCCCCGCGAGGCCGACCATGAGACCGTCAAGGAGCTCTTCCGCAAGATCATGGCGTAACAGACGTCTGGGAAACATAGGAAACAAAGGGACGCGCCCTTTTTGCCCCGCAAGGCAAAAAGGGCGCGTCCCTTTGTTTCCGCGTGGCGTGCACGGGGCATACTACCTGCAACGCAATACCGGACCAGCTCATCTTTGCGTGCCGCACATGTCCTATCATGTGAGGCTGAGACACATGTCTTAAGCGGGAGGCACAGCATGGCAAACATCTACGACTACCTCATGTGGCGTGGGGATATATCGCTCGATGAGCGTCCCTTCAACGACGTAGACAACGTGATCCTCTCGTGTCTGTCGTACTTCGACTTCACGGGCGTCGTGCCCAGCGAGGAGGACGGCGGTTCCATCAGCCTTGCGCGCGCGTGCAGGAAGCTCATCAGCAAGGGCGGTGGCGACGCGAAGCAGTTTGTGCGCGCGTTCTCGCTGCTCGATACGCGCTTCCTGACCCTGCTTGCCGAGAGCGCGCGCTTCGAATCAGCCGAGCTGTGTGCCTATTGCGACGTGTACGACGAGAAGCGCTCGCTGCAGTTTGCCGCTATCCAGGTGAACCTGCCCACCTCGCTGACCTATGTCTCGTATCGCGGGACCGACTCCACGCTGGTTGGCTGGCGCGAGGACTTCATGCTGAGCTTCCAGGTTACCGAGGCACAGCGCATGGCAACGGAGTATTTGAACCGGGCCATTCCGCGCGCCACCGAGCTGGGCAATTCTGTGATGGTGGGCGGCCATTCGAAGGGCGGCAACCTGGCCGAGTATGCGGCGGTCAACTGCCTGGAGGAGCTGCGCGGGCATATCCTGCGCGTGTTCAGCAACGACGGGCCGGGCATGGCTCCCGAGCTGACGCTTGCCGACCCGGGCGAGGTGCTGGGGAACCGCCTGCGGCGCATTGTGCCCACCTACAGCGTGGTGGGCATGCTGTTTGCCAAGCCGCACGACCATCGCAGCGTGGTGAAGAGCAAGGCCGTCGGCATCGCGCAGCATGACCCCTGCACCTGGCAGGTGACGCGAAGCGGCATACTGGACGGCCTGAGGCTCGACCGCGAGTGCGTGGTGCTCAACGATGCCATTGCCAAGTGGGCAAAGAGCGTCCCGCTCGATAAGCGCGCGCATTTCATCAACGAGGTGTTCGACGCCCTTGGTGCTGGCGGGGCCAAGAGCCTGGACCACATTGCCGACAGCGCCGAGGACTTTCAGAAGGTGCTGTCTGCCTTCAGGGCAACTGATGAGCAGACGCGCGAGCTGGCGAGTGCGCTCATCGACAGCACGGTCAACAATTCCGTGGCAGCCGTGCGTGAGGCCACGAAGAAGACCCTGAACCAATGGCGCAAGGAGCTGTTTGGATCTGCGGGAGGCACCGCCCGCAAGCTGTTTGGCGACGGCAACGCGCTGAAAAACATCGAGCGCAAGCACTAACCGGGACACTCCCGCCGGAGGCGTTCGTCCCACTCGGGACACTCCCGCCGGAGGCGTTCGTCCCAGAACGTTTACTTGTTCGGTGCTTACGGGTGTTGTGAATACGGAAAGCGAAGCAAAGCGAGGCGCCCCCGGTTCGCTGAACTGGGGGCGCCTTTTGGTGCGGTTATTGTGCGTTGGTGCTACGTGTTACTGGCCAATGACCGAGCCGACGACCATCGAGGCAATCGAGATGACGATGGCACCCAGGAAGGCCGAGCCGAACGAGTCGATGGCAATGCCCGAGCCAAAGACGTTCACCGAGAAGTTGCCGGCGAGCTGCAGCATGAGAGCATTGATGACCAGATAGAACAGGCCAAGGGTCACAACGGTGAGCGGGAGCGACAGGAACTCGATGACGGGCTTGACGATGGCGTTGACGAGCGCCAGGGCAAGGGCGCACATGATGGGGCCCATGGTGCCGCCCACTGCGGTGATGCCGGGAACGACGGCAATGGCGATGGCGGTGGCAATAGAGGTTACGAGCCACGTGATGAGGAAGCTCATGGTTTGTCCTTTCGTCTGTTGGCGAGCGCGCTTTGCGCTCTGCTCAAGTCGTTTGTATACCCCTTATACGCAATCATAGACAGTTTTATCTCATGAATTCATTTCTGTAGCCACGTGGTTTGGGAAACGGCTACCCTCCGGCGCTTTAATGCGCTAAAGTGGATGGCGTTGTCGGCACAGGTGGAGGAGTGAGCATGAAGCAAGACGAGATGATCGAGCGGCTCTGTGCGGCGCTCTGCACGCTGGCAACGCCCGAGGAGGCCCAGGCGCTCCTCAGCGACCTCTGCACGCGGCGCGAAATAAACGAGCTGGCACAACGCCTGGAAGTGGCGGCCATGCTGCGCAAGGGAAGCTCGTACCTCGAGGTGTCGCGCGCTACAGGGGCATCATCAACCACGGTGAGCCGCGTCTCGAAGTGTCTCAACGGCGAGGCCGGCGGCTACCGCATGGTCCTCGAACGACTGTAACGTGTCCCCTCATTGCCCCTTGAAATGGCAGCAGCACTCGCTCCGATGATTCTCGTCCACATTGTGTCTGGCCTACTTGCTACCATGGAACTTCGAACCATGGGAACAGCGGGGGAGGGCCATGTCCTTAACCATAGTCAACACAACGCAAGAACAGCTGGTAGGGCCTGATGTCGTGCAGGCGCTGCGCGAAGGCGTCGCGCAGACGGGCTCGGCGGTACTGCTTGTGCCGAGCTTCGCGCAGGCCCTTGATGCCCAGCGCACACTCTCCAACGTACCGGGGCTGGCGCTCTCGGTTACCACCACGACACCCAGCGCTTGGGCTTCCGAGCGCTGGGAGGTGTGGGGCGACGGGCGCTCGCTGGCCAACGGCACGGCCCTCATGGTTTTGGCGCGCGCAGCGATTCTGCGGGCCTCGCCAGAGGAGCTGGGGCCGCTGAGGCTGTCCGAAGGCTTGGTGAGTGTGCTCGCAAGCCTGGTTGGCCAGGCCTGCCCGTGGCTTCCCCTCACCGGGCAGGGAGAGCCAGACGCCTCAGCCTGCTCCGAAGCGGGCCTAACGCATGCCGAGACGCTGCTGGTGGGGCTTGCAGGCAAGGTGCGCGCCATGCTGGCTGAGCGGGGCTACATAGCGGCTGCCGAGATGCAGGCCATGGTTCCGCGCCTGTTGCAGGAAGCGGGGGCTTTGGTGCCGCACATCGTGCTTGCGGGTTTTTCGTCCATGGGGCGCGCCAGCAAGGAGCTTGTGTGCGGGCTTTGCGCCCAGACGCAGGTAACGCTGGTGGCGCAGGTGGGCAGGGGTCCCGCGTCGCAGCAGGCGGAGAGTCTGGTCTCGTGGTTTGTGCAGCGGGTGGGCGCCGTGTCTATGGAAGAGGGTGCGCCGGCACAGGCGCTCCCGCGCGACGCCGAGATGAGCCAGCTGCGGGAGGCGCTCTTTGGAGACGCACGGCTCGAAGCCACTGGCTCCCGTGCCGTTGAGGTGCTGCTTCCCGCGGGGCCCGTGGCCGAGGCCGAGGTGGTGGCGCGTCGCATGGAGGAGCTTGCGCGGCAAGACGGCCTCCAGAGCATCGCGGTTGCGGTGCCCGATGTGGCCCGGGCTCGTCGCGAGCTGGTTCCCAAGCTGGTGGCGCGTGGGCTGTCGGTGCGCCTCTCCGAGTCGCATGCGCTGGTCGACTGCCCAGCGGCGCAGGCCTTCTTTGCCTATGCGGAAACCGTTGCCCATCTGGCCGAGCTTGATGCCACATGGCCGCAGCCCGTGGATGGCCTTGACGGGCGCATGGCCCAGCTGGGCGACATGAGCTGGTGGCCGCCGCGCGAGCTTACGGACTTCCTGCTCTCCGACATTGCGCACACGGGCGCCGCGCGCGCCTGGTGGAGTGACGCCGCCTGGCGTGGCAACCGCCTGCTCTCGCCGGGACGCCTTCTGGAGGCGCTGCAGTCCGAGCGCGACACTTCTGGCCCTGTGGCGCGCGCGACGGCGGAGCTGCTGCGCGGGCGTATGGGCACGGCCGCCTCAAAGCTGCTCGCACCGTACGTGGAGGCGCTCTCCCAGGGCGAGGGGCCCGCGGACCAGGGCGCAGACGAGGCTCGTGCAGTGCTGCAGGCCATATTGCAGCTGGCGGGCAACCTGCGCGAGCTGGGCGTGACGACCGATCCGGCAGTGGAGGGAGCGGTCTCGCTGGCCGAGCTTGTGGAATGCGCCGAGTGGGCCGCCACCGGTATGGCGGTGGTCACGCGCCAGCAGGTTGAGGCAGGCGAGGATGCCAAGGTGGTCAGGCTGCTGGGCACGGCGGAGGCCGCGCGCCTTGCCCCCGCCTCGGTGGATGCGCTGGTGCTGTGCGGGCAGACGACGGTCGAGCAGCCCATCACGGCCGGAGACGACCTGCTCTCGGCCCTTCTTGAGCAGATGGGAGTCGAGCCAAAGGACGACCCCATGGCCCGCGCCCGCGCCAACTTCCACGCAACGGTGTCTGCGCCGCGGCACCTGCTGGTGCTCGAGCGCGCCCTTCACGACTCCGACGCCAAGCCAACCTACCCCTCCGTCATGCTCTCGGAGCTGTTTGCGGTCTACGGCATTCCCGCCTCGGCGCAGCTCGGCGAGGTGAGCCTGCCCAAGACGACGTGGCCTGAGACCAACCTGGGGAGCAACGTCCTGCCCGGCGGCAACGCCGAGGTGCCGTACACGGTGAGCAACCCCGCCGTGGCGGGCCGCCTGTCTGGCGTTGCGCGTTCGCTGGTGTTCGTGCCGCAGGACGGACGCGAGGAGCTGCCCGGCGGCAAGCCCGTCCTCTCTGCCTCGCAGGTCGAGACCTACCTCGACTGCCCTTACAAGTGGTTCAGCCTGCGAAGGCTGCGTCTGGGTACGGTCGACGCAGGCCATACCGGCATGGAGATGGGCACTTTCGCGCACCGTGTGATGGAGGTTACCCATCGCGAGCTGTTGGCGCGTGCCTTGGAGGCGCAACACCCCGGCGTTGACCGCGCGGAGCTTCTGGCGCAGATAGAGGCGCAGCCTGCGTGCCATGTGCCGGGTTCGCGCATCGACGAGGCAAACCTCGAGGCGGCGTGTGCAGCGCTCGACCTTGAGTTTGACCTGCACCAGCAGCATATGTATATGGTGCGTCGCCCACGCCTTGCCCAGCAGCTGCTCATTGCGCACGACTCCGCCGAGCGTGCGCAGGAAGACCGGCTCAAGGACGACCTGCTCTCGGCGCTGCACTACCAGACGCGCATCCTGGAAGGCTTTGAGCCGCGCCTGTTCGAGTGGAGCTTTGGCCGCCATGGCAACCTGGTCGAGTACGCGGGCGCCTACTTCACCGGAACGGTGGACCGCATCGACGTGAGCCCCCATGGCACCGCCGTCATCATCGACTACAAGCACAAGAGCCCCGCGGGCTTTGCCGCGGAATATGACGCGCTGCAGCCGGGCGTGGCCGAGGGCGAGCTGCTGCCCAACCGTGTGCAGTCGCTCATATATGCCCAGGTGGTGCGCCGTGCGTTCGAGGGACGCCTGCGCCTGGTGGGAAGCATCTACCTCTCCACCAAGAGCCCACACGCCCTTGCCGGCGTGGCCGACGAGAACGTGGTCGACCAGGTCTTTGGTCGCGTGAGCGCCAAGCGCCTCCCGCGCGTGAGCGTGCCGCGTGCGGCCTCGGGGGAGAGCGGCATGAACGACCTGCTCGACCGCACCGAGGAGCTGGTGGCCAAGCAGGTTGAGGAGATGCTTGCCGGCAACGTGGAGGCGCGTCCGCGTGATGCGCACTCCTGCGACTTCTGCCCGGTCATGCAATGCGAGAGGAGGATGGCGCGGTAATGGCGGGAATCAACCTTTCAACGCTTAATGCCGGGCAGCGAAACGTGGTGGAACGGCTCGACGAGCCGCTGTTCGTGGCGGCTGGTGCCGGCTCGGGCAAGACCTTCACGCTCACGGCGCGCATGGTCCACGCCCTCTCCAAGGGCAGCGCCGCAGATGGCGGACGCTACCTGAGCTCGGTCGACCAGGCCCTGGTCATCACCTTCACCGAGGCGGCGGCCTCCGAGATCAAGGAGCGCGTGCGACAGGCCCTGCGCGCGGCGGGCGAGGATGACCCGTTCCTGCGCGAGGAGGCGCTGCGCGTCGACGGTGCCTGGATTTCGACGATTCACGGCATGTGCTCGCGGATCCTGCATCGCCATGCCATCGAGCTGGGCATTGACCCCAAGTTCTCGGTCTGCGAGGGCAGCGTGGCCGACGCTCTCATGGCCCGCGCGCTCGACGAGGTGATGTCCGACGTGCAGCACGACGAGGCCTACGCCGCGCTGCGAGCGGAGTATTCGCTGTGGGGTGCGGGCGGCGGCTCGGTGGTGGGTATGATCGCCAAGTTGCGAAACGAGGCCGCGAAGTGCGCGGAGGGCTTCGATGCCATGGTGTGCCCCACCTCCCATGAGGCGGCGGGCGAGGTGTTGGGGCTCTACCGCGCCTTCGAGTCGCTGGCGTCGCTCAAGCTCACCGACCGCCAGCGGGGCGTTGTGGAGGCATCGCTGGCTCCGCTGGCGGCGTTTGCCGCGCTTGCCCCGGGCGAGCAGACGGCGGGGCGGGCCTGCGAGGCCCTTGCAGGCATCAAGGTGCCCGACCTGCGCAAAGCCGACCAAAAGCCCCTGAAGGAGGAGGCCAAGCAGCTGCTTGCGCAGGCCGTGGTGTGCGCGCAGTACGAGCGCGTGCAGGAGCTGGGCGCGCAGCTCGTGGCACTCGCGCGGCGGGTGAGCGAGCGCTATGGGCAGTTGAAGCTCGAGCACTCCTATCTCGACAACGACGACCTCATCTCGCTCGCTCTGGCTGCGGTGGAGGGCAACCCCGAGGTTGCGCGCGACTACGCCGGGCGCTTCCGCCTGGTGATGATCGACGAGTTCCAGGACACTGACGAGAAGCAGCTCCGGCTCATCTCGCTGCTGTCGGGCAAGGATGCGTGCCACCTGACGACGGTGGGCGACGCGCAGCAGTCCATCTACCGCTTCCGTGGCGGCGATGTCGAGGTCTTTCGCGCGCGCGGGCGTGGCCTGTCCAAGGAGAGCCACGTTGCCATGGACGTCAACTACCGCTCCGACCACCACGTGCTTGCGCTGGTGGAGCGCGTGTGCGGCGACGCCGAGGTGCTGGGCGACTTCCTGAAGCTTGCCGGCGACGAGGGTCGCAGAAGCAAGTACACGGCGCGCCTGGCCGACGGATCTGAGCCCTGCCGCATTCGCCTTGAGGTGGCGACGGGCGGCAATGCCGAGCTCATGAGCGCGACCATTGCGGCGCAGCTGGCCGACCGGTTGGCGGAGTATCGCGACGCAGGCCAGGCGGTGGGCAGCATGGCACTGCTGCTGGGAACCACGGGCAAGGTGGGGCTCTATCTCGACGCGCTGCGTGCGCGCGGCCTGCCTGCCGTCGTCACGGGCGGCTCGTCGTTCTCGAGCACGCCGGAGGTGGGGGTCATCCAGGCGCTGCTGCACACGCTGGCCAACCCGCACGACACCGAGACGGGCCTCTTCCGCCTGCTGTCGAGCGACATGTTCCGCCTTGACGCCAATGACTTCTGCCAGCTGGGAACCCGCAGACAAGAGGTGCTTGACGCACCGACGAAGCGCCCCGTGGAGGACTGCTTCATTACGGGCGAGCTCAGCTTTTATGGCGGCGAGGAGCCGTCCGGGCGCCTGCGCTTGGCGCACGAGGTTCTGAGCAGGGCCTTTGCGCGGCTGGGCACCTGGCAGCTGGCCGACGTGTGCCAGGCGGTGGTTGAGGAGAGCGGCTGGCTGCTGCGCCTTGAGCAGCAGGGGCTTGACGGCCTCTCGGTGGCAGCCAATGTGCTCGCCGCCGTGCGCTACGTGCGCGAGCTCACCACCAGCTTGGGGCTGGGCGTGGCGCGCGCCGCCGACGAGTTCGACCAATGGCTTGCGGCGGCAAAGCTGACGCCTGCCAACCTGGTGGGCGATGCCGTGGACGCCGTGCAGGTCATGACCATCCATGGCTCGAAGGGCCTGCAGTTTGCGGTGACGGCGGTGGCGGAGTGCTGGGGCAACCCCTCGGTTTCGGGCCGGCTCTCCGTGGGGCGCTTGGACGGGCGCTGCGTGGTGGTGGCCGCTCCGGGCCCGGGTGCGGGGAGCCTCTCGGCGCAGCGCAAGCAGATTGATGTGCCCCAAGACGCGCGCCATTGCTCCTCGGTGGCCGAATGGGCATCCTACCTCGACCAACTTGAGACGGATGCCGAGGGTGCCGAGAAGGCGCGCCTGCTGTATGTGGCCCTCACGCGTGCCGAGGAGGCGCTGGTGGTGGGGTTGCCCATCTCCGATTCCGAGCAGTATCTCTCGGAGCTTGCCATGGGGATGCTTTCGGCCTTCCCCGAGATGGACGAGCTCGTGGCGGGGGAGCATGTGGTGGACGTGGCGCCGGCCTCGCCCATCCTTCTGGAACGCAGGGTGCCGGACGGCGCGGGCGGCTTCCACGTCGACCGCGTAGCGGCGCAGGAGCGCGAGGGTGTGGTGCGCGTGGTTGCGCTGAGGCGCCCCGAGCGCGGCTCCGGCGACCCGTGGCAGGTCAGCTCGGCGGGAACGCTCGCGGGCTTTGACGGCGACCTTCCGCAGAGCGTGTCACAGATTCCCCTGCTGGGAACGGCGGCTGCGGGGGCTGAGGAAGTGGAGCCCGAAGCAGCTGACTTCCAGCTCTACACCGTGGAGCCCCAGATCCTGCGCAGCTCTGGCTGGCGTGCGCGCGAGGGCGTGTTCAGCTACTCGTCGGCCCATGCGCTCATGGAGGCTCAGGCACCACGTCCGAGCGAGGATGCTGCGGGCGAGGGGAGTGCGCGTGGCGCGGCCGCTTCGCGCAACGAGAAGCCCAAGCTGCCACCCACTCCACCGAAGGCTGAGCAGGAGGCAGAGGCGGAGGGGTCGGCCTACACCGACGACGCCGACAAGGCGACCAACCTCGGATCTGCCTTCCACGAGCTGGCCCAGACGATGGTCGAGACCAAGGCGGACCACAGCCCGACCCGGCTTGCGGCGCTTGCGCGGACCTGGCATCTTTCGCAGCGCCAGGAGCAGCGCCTGAGGGAGGCCATTGCGCGCTGGGAGGGCAGCTCCGTGCGCCGCGAGGCCTGGGGGTACGAGCTGGTACGCCCCGAGGTGCCGTTCTTCGTGCGCGTCGATGCCCGCTACGGCGAGTATGTGGAGGGTGCCATCGACCTGCTTGCCTGCAACCGCGGCTCCACCAAGGCGCTGGTGATCGACTACAAGACCGGCGACGTTGGCCTGTCGCTCCAGCAGATTGAGGACCGTCACCGCATGCAGGCGAACTTCTATGCTTGGGTGCTGCGCGACCAGGGCTTCAGCGAGGTCGAGTGTGCCTTCGTGTGCGTTGAGGTCGACGACGGCCACGGCGGGCCCGTGGTGGTGCGCTATGCGTTTGACGAGCAGAATCAGCCGCATATCGACTGACCTTCAGGCTGCATGCAGCTTTGAGACCACTGTTGGGAGAGGCGTGGGCACGTGCGTATGAGCGGGCGAAGAATGGGTATCTTCTCATAAGACAGGTACCTGTCTAGTTTGCCCGCCCATGGTGCGGAAAGGGGTCTCACATGTCCAATGGTTCGAAGAGGGGCTTTGGCATCATCCGGCTCATCATTACGTTGCTGATTGTGGCCGTCATCGGCTTTGGCGGTTGGATTGGTCTGAGCTTCAAGAAGGTAAGTGACCTGTTCAGCCAGGCATCGAACGCATATACCCAGGTGCAGAGCAGTGTTGAGGCGCAGGACTATTCCTCGGCGCTCGTGTATGCCCGCACGGCGGCCTCGCTTACCAGCCAGGCTTCCACGGAGCTGCAGGGCGTGCAGTGGGAGATTGCCTCGAAGATTCCCGTGTTGGGCGAGGATGCCGGCATCATGCGCTCGCTGGGGTCCGTCTCGGGAAACCTCGCTGACGGCGCGGTGCTGCCCGTGCTTGACGCCTGGGACACGCTGGCAAAGGAGGGTGTGGTCGTAAACGGCACGCTGGATACCAGCAAGGTGCAGGAGAAGCTCGACCAGGTAATTGGGCTGGCCGATACCATCAAGTCGGCCGATACGGTGGTGAACGAGTGCAACGCGCAGCTCTCCGTGCTTCCCACCTCGCATTTTGATGTGCTCAACCAGTGGGTGGCGCAGCTGCGGACGACGGTCGCCTCGGCAGATACCGCGCTGAACCAGCTCTCGGGCATTGCGAACCTGGTGACCGGAACCGCCTCGCTCTTCTCGTCAATCACCAGCAGCGTGTAGCGCCTACGTGCCGCATTGCCGGGCAGGAAACTAAGGAACACGCCCTTTTTTGCCCCTTGGGGCAAAAAAGGGCGTGTCCCTTATTTTCCTGCGTAACGTGCTACTTACTCCAGCGTGAGGAAGGCCTGGTAGCCGCGGTAGGCCTCGTAGAGGTCCGCCTTCGAGATGGCCTCCCAGGGGGCGTGCATCGAGAGCACGGGCACGCCGCTGTCGATGACGCGGATGCCGTAGTTGGCCAGGATGTAGGCGATGGTGCCACCGCCGCCCTGGTCGACCTTGCCCAGTTCAGCCGTCTGCCAGGCCACGTCGTGGGCGTCCATGCAGGCACGCACGCGGGCCACGTACTCGGCGTCGGCGTCGTTGGAGCCGCCCTTGCCGCCGCGGCCGGTGAACTTGTGGAACGTGAGGCCGCGGCCCAGGTAGGCGGAGTTCTTCGGGTCAAAGGCGCTGGCGAAAGACGGGTCGTAGCCGGCGGACACGTCGCTCGAGAGCATGTCGGAGTTGATGAGGCAGCGGCGCAGTGCCAGCGTGCCGTCGCCATGGCCAGTGAGCGCGAGGAGCTCGGCGATGACGTTCTCGAAGAAGCGGCTCTGCATGCCCGTGGCACCAACCGAGCCAATCTCCTCCTTGTCGACGAGGATAGTGAGCGCGGTGCGCGCGGGGGTCTCGGAAAGCGCAAGCTGGGCGCGCAGGCTCGGGTAGGCGCAGCTGCGGTCGTCGTGGCCGTAGCCCAAGATCATGGAGCGGTCGAAGCCCAGGTCGCGGGCGGGGCCGGCGGGTACGACCTCGAGCTCGGCGGAGAGCAGGTCTTCCTCGTCGATGCCGTACTCCTCGTTGAGCAGGGCGATCATGTGGCGCTTGACGAGGTCCTTCATGTCATCCTCGCCCTCGACGCGCAGGGGCTGGTGTCCGGCGAGCAGGTCGAGCAGCTCGCCCTCGATGACCTTGGCGGCGTCCTTGGTCATCTGCTCGGATGCCAGGTGAATGAGCAGGTCGGAGATGACAAAGACCGGGTCGGCGGAATCCTCGCCCACAACCACCTTCACGACGCTGCCGTCCTTCTTGACGATGACGCCGTGGATGGCAAGCGGTATGGTGACCCACTGGTACTTCTTGATGCCGCCGTAGTAGTGGGTGTCAAGGTAGGCGAGGTCGTTCTTCTCGTCCACGGGGTTCTGCTTGATGTCAAGGCGCGGGCTGTCGATGTGGGCGCCCAGGATGTTGACGCCGCAGGTGAGGTCGGCCTTGCCAAGGTGCACGAGGATGAGCGACTTGCCGCGCATGGAGGCATAGACGCGGTCTCCCGGGACGAGCTGCGTGCCAGCTGCGATGCATTCGTCGAGGTCACGATAGCCAGCGGCGCGGGCGAGCTCGATCGATGCGGTGACGCATTCGCGCTCGGTCTTGTTCTGCGAGATGAAGGCGCGGTAGTCGTCGGCAAAGGCGGTGAGCTCGTCAAGCTGCTCGTCGCGGTAGCGGTTCCAGGCGATGGGACGTTCCATTGGTGCTCCTTGGGACGTTCGATACGGTTAACTCAGCCTGTCCATGGTAGCCGATTGTTACGTTTGGAACAGCGTCTAAAAAGAGTCCCCATGTGCGCTCTGCATGCAGGCGAGTCACCTACCGGTCCGCGCTGGGCCCGGGTTCCGGTAGGTGCCGTGGGCGAGTCGCCCACTAGTCCACACTGGAGGCCCGATTCCGGCCATGCATGCGGACCAGTCACCCACCGGTCCGCCGGTTCGGCCTGATTCCGGGCAGTACGGCGGACTGGTCACCCACTGGTCCGCCCTGGAAGCAGGAATCCGGGCAATACTGCGGACCAGTCTCCCACCCGTCCGCCCACCCCAAACCCGAACACCGTGTCAACTCTTCGCGCCGCTGCGCGGGACGACGGGATTTCGTCCGTGGTCTGAAGTAGAATGGTTCTTCACCAACCCGCGAACGAAAGGCCGCCCTATGGCATTCGTCCATCTTCATAACCACTCCGACTTCTCCATCCTCGACGGAGCCACGCCCATCTCGGGTATGGTCAAGCGCGCCGTGGACCTGGGGATGCCGGCCCTTGCGCTCACCGACCATGGCTACATGTTCGGCGTGCCCAACTTCGACCTGGAGTGCCGCAAGTACAACAGTGGCGCGGCCGACTTCAAGCAGTGGTCGCACGACCTCGAGTGCTTCAAGAAGGACTGGGAGCTTGAGGAGCCTGCGCCGGACGCCCCCGACGCAGGCGCGCATGAGCATGTCCACGCCCAGTGGGAGCGCGACACCGCCGCCTGGAACGCTGCTGGCGGAGCGGCCAACAAGGAAGCTGCCCTCGCCGCGGTGGAGGCATGCAAGCCCGTGCCCATCATCAAGCCCATCTTTGGCTGTGAGGCCTACTTCATCACCGACGACACTATTGAAAAGGGCACCAAGCAGCGCCGCTACCACCTCATCCTGCTGGCCAAGAACGAGACCGGCTACGTGAACCTCATGAAGATGATGTCCAAGGCGGCCAACGAGATGTTCTACTACAAGCCGCGCACCACCCTGGACATGCTCAAGGAATACCACGAGGGCATCCTCTGCCAAAG
>CACXFC010000210.1 GCA_902766835.1 uncultured Coriobacteriaceae bacterium
ATGTTCCGAACCTGGTCAGGGCCGGGAGGCAGCAGCCATAAGGAGCCTCTGGCGGGCACCCGTTCCCATCCAGCGCGCTTGACTTGTATGTCGACGCAAAAGGGGCTTATACCGTTATGGGTTTTGTCAATTTCATCGTAGAGTTGCTGCGCGATCCGCGTGCCGCCATCGCTAGCTGGATTGCCGCAGGTCCTGTTGCCGCATATGGCTTTGTTTTCCTCATCATCTTCATCGAGACCGGCGTGGTCTTCTTCCCGTTTTTGCCGGGAGACTCCCTGCTCTTTGCCGCAGGCTTCTTCGCACAGGGCGGCGGCTTCAACATCATCGCACTGCTGGCGGTGGCTTGGGCAGCGGCCGTTCTGGGCGACCAGTGCAACTTCTTCATCGGCCACTTCTTTGGCCAGAAGATCATCCGCTCGGGTAAGGTCAAGGCCATGACTCCCGAGCGCATCGAGAAGAGCGAGGCGTTCCTCGAGAAGTGGGGCAACCTCGCTATCTTCCTGGGCCGCTTCTTCCCGTTCATCCGCACCTTCGTGCCGTTTCTGGCGGGCATGGGCGGCATGCACTGGCATAACTTCTTTATCTTCAACGTCTTGGGCGGCATCACCTGGTCGACGCTGTTCATCCTTCTGGGCTATTTCTTTGGTGGCATTCCCTTTGTCCAGAAGCACTTTGAGCTGCTCATCGTGGGCATCATCCTCGTGAGTGTCATTCCCACGATGGTGGGCCTCATCAAGAACCAGATGAGCAAGGGCCGCGCAGAGTAATAGATTCGGCCAACAACGGGTATTGCAGAGAGGCGCTTGCAAGACGGGCGCCTCTTTTTGCATGCGGAATGCGATGCCAACCCCTCGGCGAACACGCGCGTGGGGCTGCCGTATACTGTAGGCTCACGCACGAGCCGGAGGCACGCCATGGAATCGCTATACACAAAGTACCGCCCGCAAACCTTTGCCGACGTGGTTGGGCAGACCCACGTGGTTACTACGCTTGAGCGTGCCGTCATGGAGGGCCGCACGAGCCATGCCTACCTGTTCTGCGGCCCGCGCGGAACGGGCAAGACCACCATGGCACGTCTGCTGGCAAAGGCGCTCATGTGCGAGCAGGGCGAGGGTCACCTGCCCGATGGCACCTGCGAGCAGTGCCGGCTCATTGCGGCGGGCGAGCACCCCGATGTTTATGAGCTTGACGCGGCAAGCCGCACGGGTGTCGACAACGTGCGCGACGAGATCATCAGTCGCGTGAGCTTTGCTCCCGTGCGTGCCCCGTACAAGATGTACATCATCGACGAGGTGCACATGCTTACCACGGCAGCGTTCAATGCGCTGCTCAAGACCATAGAGGAACCGCCTGCGCACGTGGTCTTCGTGCTCTGCACCACCGACCCGCAAAAGATTCCCGAGACCATTCTGAGCCGCGTGCAGCGCTTCGACTTCCATGCCATTGGCAATGCCGACATTCAGGCGCGTCTGGCCTACATCTGCGAGCGCGAGGGCTTTGGTTACGACCCCGAGGCTCTTGAGCTGGTGGTTCGCCACGCCCGAGGCGGCATGCGCGACGCCATCTCCGAGCTTGAGCAACTCTCTGTTTCGGGCGGCGGGACCATCTCGGTTGACGTGGCGCGCGACGTGCTGGGCGAGGTGCCCGCCTCAACCCTCGAGCGCATGAGCATGGCGATGGCAAAGCGCGATGTGCCCACACTGTTTGCGCAGGTGGAAGGTCTTGTTGAGGTAGGTCGTGACCTGTTGCAGTTTACGCGCGCACTGGCCGGGCGTCTTCGTGACGTATATGTGGTGGCCGCAATTGGTGCCACATCTGGCACGGTTATGGCATCCGATGACGAGCTTCCGGCTATCTCGCGCGAGGCTCAGGCATTTGGCTCGGTCGATCGCGTGGCACGGGCCTTGGAGCTGCTTTCCGATGCGTCTATAGAGATGCGCGTAGCGCCCAACCAGCGTCTCGTGCTGGAAGTTGCGCTGACAAAGATTGCCCGGCCACAGTCCGAGCTTACGCTCGAGGCGTTGGCCGATCGCGTGGCGTCGCTCGAGCGGCAGGTTGTCGCGCTCGCGCAACCCGGTGCGCGCGCCGCTGCTGCGCCTGTTGCGGCTCGCGAGCCCGCTCGTCAGGTGCCAGCTGAGGCACCCACCGTCCGTCAGCAAAAGCCCGCACCGCACGTTCGGCAGGAGGCTCCGGCCCCGGCGCCGCAGCAAGCTGCACCGGCACAACCTTCTCGTGCTGCTGAGCCACCTCAGCCCCGCGCTGCGGCCCCCGTGCAAAAGCCCCAGCGCCAGGAAGCTGCGGCGCCTGTGGAGCGGCCTTCCGTACAGCAGGCCCAACCAGCAGCACAGCAGCAGCCTGCTCGCCCGGCGCCCGCGCAGGCAGCGCCGGCCGCCCCTGTGACGCCAGTCGTTGACAAGGGCGAGCTGCAGCGCAAGTGGAAGCAGGTGGTGGACGGACTGCTGTCCAAGCATCCCCAGCACGGCTCGCTGCTGATGAACTCAACGGCGGCGTCGGATGACGGTCAGACGCTGTTGGTATCGCTTCCCAAGGGCTCAGGCTTTGCGTGCAAGATGCTCGACCGAGCTGACGTGCGCGCAAATGTGGACCCCATGATCGCTTCGGTCTTCGGACATCGAAAGACGCAGTTCAGCGAGGGCGGGGCCCGTTCTGCCAAGGGTGCCTCGCAGAGGCCTGCATACGCTCCGGCGTCCTCGTCTCAGGCGTCTGCGTCTCAGTCCGCGGCCGCGACGCATCAGGCGCCGAGGTCTGCGGCTGCGCCCCAGTCTCAAACGCCGAGCGCCTCGCAACAGGTGCCCAAGCCCAATCCTCTGTCTCACGCCGATGCCAAGCCGCAGGCGCCAGCGGCGTCGCAGCACCAGTCGGCGGCTGTGCAGCAACCCCGGCCTCAGCAGGCGGCACCCGCGGCACAGCAGTCATGGCAACAATCGGCACCCGCGCAGCACTCCCAGCCCCAGCAGCCGGCGCCTGCAGCACAGCAAACAAGCTCGTATGCAGCACCTTGGGAGCCAGCCTCTTTGGGTGACGACGTGGTGCCCTACGACGACTACGACGCCGCTCCCTACGAAGAAGACTACGCCTTTGGCGAGATGGACCCGCAGCGTGCCATTACGTCGCACGCTGCGTCTGCCGCTGTGTCCCAGCCCGCCATGACGCCAGAATCACAGCAGGTGCAGGCTCCCGTGCAGAAACCGGTTCAAGCTCCTGCCGCGCAGCAGGAATGGCCTTCCAATCCCCAGGCTAGTGCTGCCCCGCAAGGCGCGCCTGCCCCGGCATTCGAGTCGCAACCCGCGACGGTACCAGAGCCGCAACCCGTACGCGAACCGGCGCAAGAGTCACAGCCCGTGCCTGCCTCGGCGCCCGAGCCGCAGCCCGAACAAGCCTCGGCCCCCGTTGCAGAATCAAAGCCCGCCGCAGCTCCCGCCCCCAAGCGCACCAGACGTCGCGCCACGGGAATCCCTGCGGATATCGTGAGCATGATGACCGAGATTTTTGGCGAGGGTGTAACGTATACTGCCGAAGTTCAAGATGACGAAGAGGACCTCTCCTCCGAGCTGGAGGCGGCAGATGACGAACCCGCCGAAAGCGAATTCGTCGAAGAGGTCGTAGACGACGCGGACTACGAAGAAGAGGAATAACAGCCGCCGTTGGTATGGCGGCAGACGAAAGGACGTGTTCCATGAACATGCAGCAGGTGATGAAGCAGGCGCAGAAGATGCAGCGTCAGCTGGCAGAGGCGCAGGACGCGCTGAGCGACGTTGAGGTTTCGGGCACCGCCGGCGGCGGCATGGTTACCGTGAAGGGCACGGCCGACGGCCAGATTTCGGCCATCGAGATCAACGGCAGCGTTCTTGGCCTTGACGAGGAAGACACCGAAATGCTTCAGGACAGCGTTCTGGCTGCGGTCAACGAGATGCTCTCCAATGCCCAGGAGGTCACCAACCAGCGCCTTGGCGCCATCACGGGTGGCATGGGCATGCCTGTCATGCCGGGAATGTTCTAGGCCATGGCAGGCTTCGATCCGCAACAGAGCGATGGTCGCGCGCTTCAGCGTCTGCTTGACGAGCTGGGGCGCCTGCCGGGCATTGGCCCGAAGTCGGCACAGCGAATCGCCTATCACCTGCTTGAGGCAGATATCGAGGAGGCGCGCCGCCTCTCCGACGCCATCATCGAGGTGAAGCGCCAGGTGCATTTCTGCCCCATCTGCTTCTCGTATGCCACGCGCGATACCTGCGACATCTGTGCTGACTCCCAGCGGGACCGCGCGTCGATATGCGTGGTGAGCGAGCCGCGCGATGTGGCGGCCATCGAGAAGACCGGCGCCTACCATGGCCTTTACCATGTGTTGGGCGGCGTCATATCGCCCATGGACAAGATTGGCCCAGATCAGCTCCATGTGCGCGAGCTGATACAGCGCTTGGCGTCGGGCGAGGTGGAAGAGGTAATTCTTGCAACCAATCCCGATGTGGAGGGCGAGACCACCGCAACGTATCTCGCGCGTACCATCAATCCTCTTGGTGTGGCCGTCTCGCGTCTGGCAAGCGGCTTGCCGGTGGGTGGAGACCTAGAGTATGCGGATGAGGTTACCCTTGGGAGGGCCATCGAGGCGCGCCGTAGGGTGTAGCATGGTGGCCGAGCTATACCGGAAGGGGTTTTGAATGGCAACAGAAGAGACGAGCGTACCGCGTCACGGTCGCCATACAAGCGTCGCGCGCCACTCGGCGCCAGCGCCCGAAATAGAAAGCGCTGCAGTAGAGGCTGTGCCTGAGGAGCCTGTCGTTCCGGCACAGGCGCCCGAGAGCGTGGCGCAAGAGACCTTTGCGCAGGTGACACCTATTACCGACGGGGATCAAGAGACGCACATGGGCGATGCACCGCGTCCCATTGACGTCGACCCCAGCGAGACGGGGTCCTTCCGGCGCATCAGTGCGGAAGAGGGCGCACGCCTTACCACCCGTGCCAACGCCAGCGAGACGGCGTCGTTCCGCGCGCAGAAGGTAAGGCCCGTGGAGGCCGTACGCATGAGCACGGCCGGTCGACCGAAGGTCGAGCACCATGAGGTTGAGGTCAAGTCGAACAAGCGGGTGTTCATCATCCTGGGCATTGCTGCGCTGATTGTTGTAGCAATTGGTGGCGTGTTGCTGGGCCGCGCCCTCTCGTCAGTTGAGAACATCAAAGAGAACCCCGTGTCCGAGCAGGTGCAGGCAACGGGTGCCGAAGGCATTGAATACCGTGGCGCAATCTATGCGCTTACCCAGCAGCCCGATGGCAAGCAGACGCTTACCGTCACCTCCGAGGGGTCGTCGACGCCGGCGGTTCTGTGCGAGCTGCCCGGACAGCCTGTGACACTCATCCTTTACAACACGGTCTTCATCATTCCCGAAAACCTGCCCGACGGGACGTGGAACATCATTGCCCACCCGCTTGGCGATGGCGGCGTGACCCAGCCCGTGACCGATGCCGAGGGTAACCCCATCATCGGCCAAGGCGAGATTGCGCAGGCAACGCTTGCGGGAGATGCGGTGCAAGTGGTGACCGCGACGGGCGAACAGGTAACGATCTCTCTGGTTTAGGGGAGTAACGTGCACTGGCAATTAGGGGACACGCCGTTTTCTTTGCCAGAATCCAATCTTGGCCTGGCGGAGAAAAAAAGATGAAAATCCCTCTAGACAAGCGGGCATGGTTCTGTGTAGAATAAACCACGCACCAGATGAACGGGGTGTTAGCTCAGCTGGTTAGAGCGCCGGCCTGTCACGTCGGAGGTCGAGGGTTCAAGTCCCTTACATCCCGCCATTG
>CACXFC010000211.1 GCA_902766835.1 uncultured Coriobacteriaceae bacterium
ACAGGTGACCACGTCAACGCTCAGCCACTCGCTGGCATCAAGACGCTGGGGCAGACCCTCGTCGCTCTTGAAGACCACCACATCGGGTGTCCAAATGCAGGCGTCAGTGGCCATGGCATCGCTTGAACCGCGGTTGGGAAGGTAATAGGCATCCCACATGCGCCGCTGGTTGAGGCTGTCGTAGAGGGTCGAGCACCGGCAGAGACTCTCTTCCTGCGCCGAGCTGCCTGCGACAACGCCGCCACCCGGGTTGACGGGTGACGCAAAGTTGTGCACGGCAATGCGTGCGCCGGGCATCTCTTGGGCAATGGCGTGCGCTGCCTCAAAGCTACGGCGCTCGCTCACGCGCACTGCGCCCGCACGTTCCACGGTTCCCAGTGCAGGCCATTCGTCGGCGTCATAGAAGCGCGTGGCCTCGGCGGATCGGCGTGAGGCCTCCTTAAGCTGGGGCGTGTTGGCAATCATGTCCTGCGTGTCGGCAAAGATGGCGGCAAGCTGCTGTTGACGGTTCATAGGTGTCTCCTCATGCGTGAATCTCGCATAACTATAGCAAAGACCTGCAGGATGCCGTATCAAGTCACGATGATGTAACGAGGGGATGCCAGAGCTGCTTTTACGTATCAGGTGGCAAATTGCATCCTCGGTTGCCCAAGCCGCATTCTCCCATTGCCGTGTTGGCCGAGGCCGTTGATGCCATCGAGGGCAGTCCCATGCAGCTCAAGCTGAGCGAACCGGTCGTCAAGCTCTTCGATACGCTCGGCCGCTACGCTGCGCAGCCCTATCGCACGATCTTTGCCAACGTTGGTGCCTTCCTGCCCGTGCTTGACCTGATCGGTCGAAAGTCGGGCGGCAACCTGAACGCCCTCATGCGCACGACGGTCGCGCTCACGCAGATGAAGGGCAGCGCTGCGCCCAACGTCATTCCGCCCAAGGCGGAAATCGTCACCAACATACGTGTCAACCCTGAGGATACGGTCGAGGATGTGATGGAATACCTGCGGCAGACGGTTGACGACCCGCAGGTGAGCATCGAGATGATCGAAGGCTGGGATGCAAGTCCTGTCTCGCGCACCGATTGCGAAGGCTATGCGCGCGTGGCGTACGCTGTGGCAAACACATGGACTGACTGCATCGTGGCCCGTATGTCATGGTCCAGTACTCGGACAGCCGCCATTATCGTGACCTGTCGGATCGCGTGTATCGCTTCTCGGCCTATGATGCCACCTCGGAGGAGCTTGCAACCATCCATGGGAACAACGAGCGCATCCGCCTCGAGGCGCTCGAGCGCACCATCGAGTTCTTCACCAGGCTCATGCGCCAGTGCTAGGGGCTCATCGCCTCTGTTCATGCACAGACATAGGGTAGCGCAACACATACCGTACGTGATGTATAATCTCATGCTGATATACGTACGATACTCAGATGAACGGTGGCGTGATGATCCATGAGTCCATTGCAGATGCGACTGCTTTTGGCCGCGCGGTGAGGCTTGCTCGCAAGGAGCGCGGCTTGTCACAGCGTGCTCTCGCAGAGCAATGCGCGTGTTCTCAACGCTTCATCTCGGAGCTCGAGCGCGGCAAGCCGACGGCTGAGGTGGGGAAAGCCATCCACGTGCTTGCCGTTCTGGGGGTGCGGCTCTATGCAGAGACCTCAGATGTGCGGGGCAATGCACGCGAGGCGGTTGACATGGTGACGAGCCGCATCGCTGCCAATCTCTCCAAAGCGACGTCGCGGGCAACCCTGTCTGACTATCTGTGAGGTGCTGCATGAGCAACGAAGCTCACATCATTGATGCTGTCTATCAAAATGTCGTTGCGGAATGGGCTGCTCAGGGCATCAGGAGTCGCCACCAGCTTGCTGCTGCCCTTGCAGACTATCGCGTTCGCTTTGCTTATCACTCGGGGACCATCGAGAATGCCTCGATTACTTATCACGACACCAGGGATGTCTTTGAGGACGGACGTGTGGTTGGTTTCACGGGTGACCCTCGCACGCTCTTCGAGATTCAGAACCTCAAGGAATGCCATGAGGTCATACTGGATGCCTTTGCGAGCCGTCATCCTATCGACGAGCCGTTTGTTCTGGAAGTTCATCGCACGCTGACACAGGGCACCTACGACGAGCGAAGATGGGCGGCAGGGGAGCGCCCTGGTGCATACAAGGTGGGGGACTACGTGGTTGGCGCGGGAGATGTCGGGGCAACTCCGGTAGAGGTGCATGCAGAAATGGTCACGCTGCTCACCGAGGTGTTGCAGGCGCCGCAAGGCAAGGCGCTTACCGTTGCGGCATACTTCCATGCGGTCTTTGAGAACATCCATCCCTTCTCCGATGGAAACGGACGTTGCGGTAGGGAACTCATGAACTATCTGCTGTTGCTGCACGACCATCCTCCCATCGTGATTTTCGAGGATGATCGGATGGCCTACTTTGGTGCCTTGGAGGCGTGGGACGCGGAGCGCGACCTTGACCCGTTGAAGGCTTTCCTCAAAGCCGAGGCAGTCCGTACGTGGAGGTTGGGATAACCGACAGACCGTAGCTGCTGGCCTGCCAGCGAGGTACGACGGAGTTGCTGTCGACCCTGCGGAAGCATCGTCTCATCTCGGCGCGATGCGTGTCTCTAGGCATGTCTCTGATATCTGTTCTATGTGGAGTCTGCGATACTAGTCTGGGCATGTTCGCGTATTACCGAGGAGGCGGCAGATGGACACCAGCTTCATTACCATCAACACCCATAGCTCCATTCGTCTTGAGACTAAAGAGGGGAAGGTCATCTACGTCGATCCGTACGACTTTAAGATGGAGCCTCACGACGCCGACCTGATTCTTGTCACGCATACGCACTTCGATCACTTCTCGCCTGAAGACATCGCACGGGTCAGGACGCCTCACACCGTCTTTGTCATGCCCGCCACCGGTAAGGGTGAGTTCATCAAGGCAGGCTTCACCGACGAGGATGCAGAGTTCCTTGCCCCGTATGAGCATGCGATGCCTGCGGGAATCAAGATCGAGACCGTTCCTGCATACAACACCAACAAGCGTTTCCATCCCAAGGAGAACGGATGGCTTGGCTACGTGGTTGACGTGGACGGGGTGCGCGTCTACGTTGCCGGTGATACCGACGACCTACCGGAAAACCATGAAATCGACTGTGACATCGCACTTGTTCCTGCGGGTGGTACCTATACCATGGACGCGTGTGAGGCAGCTGCCTTTGTCAATGCACTCAAGCCCGCCGTCGCAATCCCCGAGCATTACGGTACGGTTGCTGGCTCACCCGACGACGGGAAGACGTTCGCCAAGCTCGTCGACCCGGGCATTGAGGTCGTACTCAAGCTGTAGCGCTGGCTCTTGCAAGAGCAATCGTCACGAGAGGTTTGCGCCCGGATGCGGATGGCATCCGGGCGCTTTCTTTATCAAGAATGTGATAAGTTCACAGTACGTATAGCGCGCGGCAGGGGAGGTGCCATGGACTTCGAGGCGGGCAAGGCGCGCATCATGGACGCACTGCTTGCGCATGGCGGCCTGAGGCAACTGGTGGATGTGGGTGCCGACGTACTACGCAATCCCATCTTTGTCTGCGACCTTGCGGCTCAGGTCATGGCCATGAGTCACGTGGACGGTGCAGACCGCCCCTTCTGGGACGAGTTCTTTCCCGGTGGCAAGATGGACCCCGACAACGCCCTTGCCGTAGGTCGTGCCGGCATCTACGAGCGTGTCTTCTCTGGTGACGAGCCCGTGTTTGGCAAGTTCGACTTCTTTGACGGCCGTTTCGTTGGTGCACGAATTCGGTCTCGCGACGAAGTCATAGGCATGGCAACACTTGTTGAACGCACGCCCCTGGGGGAGCGCGATGGGGAGTTGCTCGTGGTGCTCTGCCAGGCCATCGTCCTCGAATTGACCTGGCAGGACGCCCGCAGCCAGTCGCCATCGGCGCTCCTTGACGTGGTTTCCGCAGCCATCGAGGGCACGGCTACGGGAAGCGAGCTAGACCTCAAGGCGCGTGGGGCACGGTTGTCATTGCCTAGGCGGTCGCGTGTGCTTGTGATTGCCCTCGGCATGGGTCACTCTGGGGTACTCTTTTCGTTCCTGCAAGGCATGCTGCAGAGTCGTCTTCCCAGCTCACCCATGGTGGTCAGGCACGGTCGTCTTGTTGTGTTACTCGACCTCGAGCGCCATGGAGAGACGGTTCCAGTCTCCGACATTCAAGAGAGCTTTGCGAACATACCGATTCGCATAGGCGCAGGTAGGGCGTTTGACACACTAGCGGGAATTGGTGACTCATATCGGCAGGCGCGTGCGGCAATGGAGCTGGCAGCGCGATCGGGCCATCCTGCGATTCTGGCGGACTATGATGACTGGCTCATCGATGACTTTCTAATGCGATCGGCTGCGGAGGGCATCCATCTTGTGGAGTACATCGATCCTGTGGTCCTGAAGCTGGCAGAGCACGATGACGCGGAGGGTACGCAACTGCTCAGAACGCTCGACGCATACCTTCGCTGTGCGAACAATGCGCAGGCAGCCGCCCGCATGCTGGGCATACACAAGAACACGATGTATGCGCGTCTTGAGCGCATGCAGCAGCTTGCTGACGTGGACCTTGAGAGCGGGGAG
>CACXFC010000212.1 GCA_902766835.1 uncultured Coriobacteriaceae bacterium
GGTCAGAGCGTCCGGCTGATAACCGGGAGGTCACAAGTTCGAACCTTGTCAGGCCCACCACTTTCTTTGTGAATAACCGCCCCAGCGTTAGCCGAGTCGCCGCTGGGGCGGTTATTACGAGGAAGCCCATACGGGGATGTAGCTCAGCTGGGAGAGCGCGGGCTTTGCAAGCCTGAGGCCGAGGGTTCGAGCCCCTTCATCTCCACCATCCATTCCAGACGCCCACCCACGGGCGTCTTTTTTGTCAGAAAGAGTCGCATGGGCTCGAACCGCAAGGTCGCGACAGGCCAGTGGCCTGTCGCGGGCTGAGGAGCGAAGCGACGAAGCCCACGAGCGTTGCCGAAGGCAACGCGGGAGCCCCTTCATCTCCACCATCCATTCCAGACGCCCACCAACGGGCGTCTTTTTTCAGACAACCTGCGAGCGTGTGCTACGGGGACGGGCCTCGGGGGCGGCGTGTGGCCCTGAGCGAATTTTGCGGGATGCGAGGAGCGGAGGCGTGGCGGGAGGGCGGCGCTGTTTGAGCGCCCGTAGGGCGCGAGTTCGCCGCCCTGCCGCGCCGAAGCGACGAGCGCCCATCCCGCGAATGAGCGGTGGGCCACACGCCGCCCCCGAGGCCCGTCCCTGATTCTGGTGGCAAAGACCGTCCCCGTTGCACACGGATGTGCAGTGAGGACCATCCCCGGTGCACATTTGGGGCGGTGGAGCTGCTACCATGTCTTGTGGCATTTGAAACACATCGCGTATCGGAGGACTCGTGGCATCCATTACCTCTGGAAACTTCACCTTCACACCTACCAGCATTGATGGCGTTATCGTCGTCGACTGCAAGTCATATGGCGACGCACGTGGCTCGTTCATGGAGACCTACAAGCGTCCCGACTTCGTGGCTGGTGGCATTGACGTCGAGTTTGTGCAGGACAACCAGTCCTCCTCGGTACAGGGCGTCCTCCGCGGCCTCCATTACCAGATCAACCATCCCCAGTCGAAGCTGGTGCGCGTCGTCCAGGGCGAGGTCTACGACGTTGCCGTCGACCTGCGTCCGGGCAGCCACACCTTTGGCAAATGGGAAGGCGTCCTGCTCTCCGCCCAGAGCAACCGGCAGTTCTTTATCCCGCGCGGCTTTGCTCATGGCTTCTACGTTCTGAGTGAGACGGCAACCTTCGCCTATAAGTGCGACGACGTCTATCACCCCAACGATGAGGGCGGGCTCATGTGGAACGACCCTTCCATAGCCGTAGAGTGGCCTCTTCTTGCGGATGCGCCCCTCATTCTTTCCGACAAAGACCAACACCATCCCAGCCTCGACCAGCGTTTGGCCGACGTCACCCTCTCGCGCTAGGAGATACCCATGACCACCCCTGATCGCATTCTGGTTACCCGCTCGTCCATGCCTCCCTTCGAGGAGTATGTGGAGGAGATTCGCGGCCTGTGGGACTCCCACTGGCTCACCAACATGGGTGAGAAGCACGAAGCCCTCGAGGCGGCGCTGAAGGACTACCTCGGCGTGCCTGACATTGCCCTGTTCGTGAACGGACACTCGGCACTCGAGTGCGTGCTCGAGGCCATGCAGCTTCATGGCAAGGTCATCACCACGCCCTACACCTTTGCCTCTACGACCCATGCCATCGTGCGCAAGGGCCTGGAGCCGGTCTTCTGCGACGTGCGCCCCGACGACTACACGATGGACGCAAGCCTCATTGAGTCGCTCATAGACGAGGACACCTGCGCCATCATGCCTGTGCACGTCTACGGAAACCTCTGCGACAACGACGCCATCGAAGAGATTGCCCACAAGCATGGCCTGAAGGTCATCTACGACGCGGCTCACGCCTTTGGGGTGCGCAAGAACGGCGTCTCTGCAGCTACCTTCGGCGATGCCTCGATGTTCTCGTTCCATGCCACCAAGGTCTTCAACACCATTGAGGGCGGCGCGGTGTGCTTTGCCGACCCGAAGCTCAAAGAGCTGCTCAACCAGTGGAAGAACTTCGGCATTACCGGTCTTGAGACCGTGGAGTACGTGGGTGGCAACGCAAAGATGAACGAGTTTGCCGCGGCCATGGGCCTGTGCAACCTGCGCCATCTTGATGAGGAGATTGCCAAGCGCAAGCTTGTGGCCGAGCGCTATTGGGAGCGCCTCGAGGGTGCTCCTGGCGTGCGCCTCAGCCTGCCCAAGGCAGATGTATCACCCAACTACGCCTACATGCCGGTGGTGTTTGAGGATGAGTTTGGCGCGACGCGCAACGAGGTCCGCGAGGCCCTGCTTGCGCAGAACGTCTATTCGCGCAAGTACTTCTACCCGCTGACCAGCGACTTTGAGTGCTATGCAGGAAGGTTTGACTCGAGCAAGACGCCCGTGGCCGCACATGCTGCCCAGCGCGTGCTCACCCTGCCCATGTACGCGGACCTCGCCCTGGCTGATGTGGACCGCATCTGTGACACGGTGCTTGCCACGAGCCGCGCCTAGCAGCCGAGCGGTGCGCACGTGTTACACTGTGACGAGCAAAGCCCCGAGCCCAGAGGATCGTTGGACATATGAGAGTACTTGCGGTTGTTCCTGCATACAACGAGGAGGAGTGTCTGGCTGACACTATCCGCAACCTCGTTGCCACCTGTCCTACGGTTGACTATGTAGTCATCAACGATGGTTCCGCCGACAAAACGTGGGAGATTGTCGAGCGCGAGGGCATGAACGGCGTGTGTCTGCCTGTCAACACAGGCCTTACCTCGGCTTTTCGCACGGGCATGAAGTATGCCCTGCGCAACGGCTACGACGCCGTGGTGCAGTTTGACGCCGATGGCCAGCACGACCCGCGCTTCATTGCCACCATGGAAGAGGAAATGGCCTCCTCCAATGCCGACATCGTCATTGCCTCGCGCTTCCTGGACGGTACCGTCAAACCTTCGGGCGCGCGTGGTGCCGGTTCCAGGCTCATCTCGTGGCTCATCAAGGCCACGACGGGAACCACCATCACCGATCCGACGAGCGGCATGCGCATGTACAACCGCTCGATGATCGAGATGTTTGCCAAGGGCTTTGACGTGGCACCCGAGCCAGATACCGTCGCTTTGGCCTGTCGCAAGGGCCGCCGCGTCGTTGAGGTGCAGGTTGTCATGCACGAGCGCCAGGGCGGCGAGAGCTATCTCAAGCTGTCAAGCGTCATCAGGTACATGAGCAGGACGTGCCTTTCCATCCTGCTGTTCCAGTGGTTTAGGTAGGAGTGATCTCGTGCCCATCCAACAGCGGCTTTTGCTGATCATCGGTGCGGTCTTTGTCTTCTTCTTCGTGACCAACAAGATCAAGAAGGCCAAGATTCTCATGGGCGACGCCATCTTCTGGGTGGTGCTGTCGGCCATTCTTGTGCTGGTTGGCGTGTTTCCCGAGCTCATCATGGTGATTTCGGCCAAGCTTGGCTTCATGTCGCCGTCCAACTTCGTGTTTCTGGTGGTTGTGGCCCTGCTTCTGGTCAAGTCGTTCACCAGCTCGGCGCAGATCTCGCTCCTCACACACAAGGTTGAGGAGCTGGCGCAGGAGATTGCCCTGTACGAGGCGAAGAACGCGGAGAAAGACCGCAAGTAGCGCTCGTCCGCATCCATTTGAGGAAGAGTATGTATAGCCCATCCGACCATACCTTTGTTGTCTGTGCATATGGCGAGAGCCCCTATCTGGAGAGCTGCGTGCAGTCTCTTCTGGCACAGACCGTGAAGACGAACATCATCATGGCGACCTCCACGCCCAACGAGCTCATCGAGCGCGTGGCGCAGACCTACGATATTCCCCTGCATGTCAGTGGACAGAAGCCGGGCATCTGCTCGGACTGGAACTACGCGGTGAGCTGTGCCACTACCCCGCTGGTCACCATCGCCCATCAGGATGACACCTACGAGCCTGAATACGCCGCCACTGCGCTTGAGCTCATGGGGGCTGTCGAGCGGCCGCTGATCTTCTTCACCAACTACGGCGAGCTGCGCGACGGTCAGAAGGTGGATGACAACCGCCTGCTGCGCATCAAGCGGCTTCTGCTGCGTCCCATCGCGCGTCGGGGCAGCACGGACTCGAAGCGCATCAAGCGCCGCATCATATCCATTGGCTCTGCCATCTGCTGCCCGTCGGTGACGCTCAACATGGCGGTCCTGCCAAACCCGCCGTTTGTGAGCACGATGAAGAGCAACCTCGACTGGGAGACCTGGGAGCGGTTCTCGCATCTCAATGGCTCGTTCGTGTACAGCACCAAGATCCTGATGCATCACCGCATCCACGAGGGGTCGGAGACCTCCAACCTCATCAAGGACAACACGCGCACGGTGGAAGACCTTGCCATGCTCGAGAAGTTCTGGCCCAAGCCCATCGCACGCCTGCTGAATGTGGTCTACTCAAGCGGCCAGAAGAGCAACGGGTAAACAGGGTATTTGAAGGCATGCTAGAAGGATGAGGGGCAATTAGGGGACACGCCCTTTTTTGCCCCGCGGGGCAAAAAAGGGCGTGTCCCCTAATTGCCCCCAAATCGCCTTACAGCACCACGCTTCGGCCAGTGGCCATGCGCCAGGCGAGCACCGCATACCAGCGTGCCCACGAGAGCCCCAGCCAGAGGGGCCTGCGCTCGTGCGTCAGGTCGCGCAGGATGTCGCCGAGCTTCGTCACCTTGTTCTTGCCATGGCACCAGCGGAACCGCACGCGGTAGCTGGTCTCCTTGGCTGCCTCAAGCGCCTCGGGCGAGCCGTAGGCCGTCGCGTAGTCAACCAGCGTCTGCCCATACTGCACCTCGTTGGTAGCAAAGTCCTTGGTGTAGGCAAAGGTGGCCGAATGGCTGGTGCCCTCGGTGGTTATGTGGCGGTAGGCGCTCATCTCTTCCTGCATGCAGCGCACCTTGCCCGCGCACAGCAGGATGAAGGCGTTACGGCGGTCGGGGGCGTAGTTCTTGTAGCGCTGAAGGGCAAGATAGCGCTCCTTGGCCTGCAGATAGGGCTCGCGTCGGCAGAGCATGCTGGCAAGCTGGCCCGGCATGGTGATGTAGAAGAACTCCTTGAAGGAATACTCCTCGTCCAGACAGTCGGGGTACTTTTCGCCGTTAGGTTGGCTATCGGCGCCAACCACGGTGCAGTGGTGGAAGCAGGCCACGTACTCGGGATGGGCCTCCAGGAAGTCAACCTGCTTCTGGAGCTTGTGCGGATCGGTCCAGAAGTCGTCGCCCTCGCAGCTGGCCAGGTAGGTGCCTCGCGTGCGCCGGACCAGGTCGTCAGAGTTGCTGTTGTGGCCATGCACGCCCATGTTCTTCTCGCGATAGAAGATCTTGAAGTTGTCAGGCAGCTCAGCCTCGATGCGCTTGAGCACCTCCCGCGTGCCGTCGGGGGAGCAGTCCTCCCCCACAAGCACCTCAAAAGGATAGCTGCACTCCTGCGCGGCAATGCTGCGCAGGCAGCGCTCGATGTAGCGCTCGTGGTTGTAGGTGGTAACGACGATAGAGACAACGGGCGTATCCAAGGGAACTCCTTGCAAGCGAACTATGAGCGACGGCGTGCGACAAAGCCGCGCACGGTCTCAAGAAGGTACGAGAACTCCTCCACGCGCAGCAGCGCTGCCAGCCCAAGGTAGGCAGCGGAGAAGACAAGGCACTGCGCAAGCACCATGGCAGGCGCGGAGAGGGAGGTCAGACAGAGGGGCCACGCTATGGCCGCCGCTGCGGCAGCCAGGCCAAACGCAGGGAGGATGTCAATCATCTGCTCGGTGTAGGAGTAGCCGATGACGTCCTTGTTAGGTGCGGCATTGATGATGGTGTAGATGACGCCGCAGACCATGTAGCCGCCCACGATGGCGTAGAGGTTGCGGATCACAAAGACGGTGATGCACATGACCGTAAGGCCAATGATCTTCTTGTACACCTCGAGCTTGAGGAACAGGTCGCTCCGCCCCATGCCGTTGAGCACCTGGAGATTGGTGGTGTGGATGGGCAACAGCGCGTAGACGAAGCAGTACATGCGCAGGAACGGCACCGACGGCAGCCACTTCTCGCCCAGCAGGATGATGACCAGCGGCCTTGCCACCAGCGCAAACGCCGTCATGGAGGGGACGATGATGAACGTGGAGGTCTTAAGCGCGCGGCGGGTGAGGCGCTTCACGTGGTCGATGTTGCTCTGCACCGACGAGACGGCCGAGAGCATGACCGGCTGAATGGTGCCGTCGAGCATGGCACCCAGGTAGAAGGGGTACTTCTTGCCCTGGCTCACGTAGCCGAGGTCGGTCTTGTTGAAGACCGCGCCAATGAGCAGGTCGGACAGGCTCTGGTAGGCCTGGTCCATGACACCCGACACCAAAAGCTTCCAGCCAAAGCGGAAGAGCACCACCGCACGTGCGCGGTTGAACACCAGCTTTGGTTTCCAGGGGACCTGCGCCGCCAGCACCACGCACTTGGTGATCTGCTGCAGCAGCTGCTGGATGACCAGCGCCCAAAGGCCCGCACCAGCCAGCGCAGCGCCCACGCCAGCGGTGCCCGAGACGATGGCGGCGGCCCAGGTGGCGCGCGAGGTCTTCTGGAACTCGAAGTTGCGCGCCACGATGGCTTCCTGGATGGCGTTATAGGAATTGACGATGAGTACCAGCACCAGCACACGCAGCGGCGTGATGGCGCTGGTGATTTTGTAGAACCCGGCAATGGCCGGCGCAAAGACAAATACCAGCAGGTACAGCACGACCGAGATGCTAAAGCTCATCCAAAAGACGGTGGAGTAGTCCTCCTCGGTCACGTCGGGGTCATGGATGATGGCCGTGTTGAGGCCCGATTGCACGATGACGTTGCCCACGTTGACAAACACGAGCATGATGGCCAGGATGCCAAATTCCTCGGGCGCCAGCAGGCGCGCCATGACCACCTGCACCACAAGGGTGACGACGGCTGTCCCTCCCTGCTCGAAGAGCTTCCAGAAGAGCGATTTGATGGTGGTTGTCTTGAGGTCTCGTTCTGCCACGGGTAGTCCTTATTCGGGGAGGATGCGATAGAGGGCGAATTTCTGGTAGGGAACCTCCTGGCTAATTACCAGCTCAAACCCAGGCGTGTCGGGCGTAATGGACGAGATGCCCTGGTAGCGGGTTGGGCTGTAGTTGCCTCGCAGGTTAATGTAGCCAAGATCCGACCAAGATTCGCTCAATACGAGTACGTACTTGGCGTCAATCTTGTCGACTGCCGCCCTCACATCGGGATTCGTTGAAATATTGACAAGGTTTGTCCTGATGAGCTCGCTTTCCGGCGCCTCTGCCCACCCGTAATGCACAAAGCTGCGGTAGTACACGCGCAGGTTGTTGAAGCCGTAGGCAAGGAAGCTGCCGTCCATGGGGTTGTTGATGATGAGGTCATCGGTGCCCACGATGTTCTTGACCATGACGAGGAACTGGCGCTCGTTCTCGGTGATGGGATTGTCCGATATGGTCTTGAAGGCAAATGCGGTTCGGTAGTCACCAAAGGTGGTGTGGACGCTGTGGTATTTGCGTCCCTCGTAGCGCTTGCGCTCCTCGGTCCAGCGCTCAAACTCCCGGGGGTCGGCGTCGTCGTTCAGGCCCTCGTTGAGGACGGTGTCAAAGTAGGCACCCGGCATGTCGAACTCAGGCAGGAAATTGAAAACCAGGAAGAGCATTGAGCAGAACACGGCAATTTTCACGGGATGGGTGGGACGGCTGCCGTTGTAAGCACGCGTCAGACGCACGACTTGCTCGTAGAGCCACGCAAGGCCCAGCGTGGCCAAGGGGACGGCGCAGATGCTGCACATGCCAGCGATTCTCAGATGGTCGCAGTACCAAAAGCCTGACAGGAAGTGCTTGAACTCTCCCTCTCTGGTTGTGCAGATCAAAAGAATAAAGCAGGCAAACCCGTAGGAGACAATGAGCCAACGGTGTTCGTCTTTGTTAAAGGCGCAGGCAACGCCCAGGATCACCATGAGGGCGAGCGGGAGCTGTGCCGCAAACTCGTACCAGTGTCCAAAGGCGTAGGAGAGCGTCACGATGTTGACAAGCTCCTGCCATTCCTTGGTGAAGAACCACCAGCTCTCCCAGACGATTGCGCGAAACATGGGTGCCTTGAAGCAGACATACCAAATGCCAAAGAACACAACAACAAATCCGAGCACGGCGGCGGCGGGGCGCAGGTAGTCCTCGTACTTTGAACGGGTAACGGCCCAGATGCGCCAGGCGCAGTATGGGCCAAGGAAGACCGCAGAGGTGAAGATGGCATTTGGATGCAGGGTCGCCAGCCCTATTCCTCCAATGAGGAAGGCCACAAGCAGGTACAGGCGGTGCCGCAGCTCCACGTCATCTGCGGTCATGCAGATGAAGATGGATGCGATGCCGGGCATGACGGCAAACGCGGCCATATTGGGGAAGATGGGGCCGAAGATGAGAAACACCCACGGGAAGTAGACGAAGGCGAGGCACGCCAGCGCACCGGCAACCAAACGGTTCCGATCTCCCTTAAACACGGCCGCCATGAGGGCACAGGCGGAGAGCGGATAGGCAATGGCCACCGACACGTACTGCGAGGCATTGATGGCTAGAGGAACACTCACACCAGTCATTCTTACGGCAAGCGCGCACAGCATATGCCACGAGGCGGGATAGAACATCGAACCAGGAAAGGGGTCGATTGCCGCGTCCTCGAGATAATAGCCAACATTCAAAGAGCTATAGCGGCCCGCATTGGCAAAGGTCCTGATAAGCCCCACGGCCTGAGTGGTGTCGAAGGCCTGCATGATCTGCTCGAGGCGAACGAGCCTGCCCAGAAAGAGCGAATGTCCCAGAGCAAGGCCTAGACCCACATAGATAAGGGGAACCCACCAATCGATGACCGGGAGGTTTGGCGAAGCTGTCTTCCTGCCAAATGCGAAGTAGGTGCACAGGAAAGGCACCGTACTGGCCAGTATCATGCCAAGTGCGCCCACAGAGATGCCTACGGTTGCGAAGAGCTGCCCGACTATGCAAAGGATGCCGATGCTGGGAAGCGGTGCAAGGCACACGGACCAAATGCGGTCTAAGCCGAACGACCTGAGAAGAAAGTAGCCAGGCACAAAGTAAAGAAGAAGGAGTGCGCCGACTGCAAGTATGAGTTGAGTGGTCATCGAAGTCTCTGTTTCCAACGAATAAGGCCGTGCATATACGTTCAAAATCCTAGCTGAAATGACCAAAACGTGCTGAGTGGGCATTGGGTGGGACAGCCAAAGAACGCCAGTCATCTCGATGGATTGGGCGTTCCTTTTGGACCCTTTTGGGGTTTAGGTCATTGTGCGAACCTTTCATGAAGGTCCTGTATTGGGGATGAGGACATTTTGTAATTCGCTGGATTGACAACTTGGGGCTTAAAGGAAGGTACCTACCCAAGTGGTAAGATTTCGGACTTAAGGCAACAGTAAAACGTGCAGAAACGAAGATTGGTGGTTAGCACATGCAGACAAGCCAAAAGAGGCTTAAGTGGGGAGCAGTCTCGCTCGCAGCAGCGGGCGCGCTTTCCATGAGCCTGACCTTGGCTCCGTCTCCTGCCTTGGCAGAAGAGGTGGATGGTGGGGTCATCACCGCAACTGAAGGCCAACAAGACACACAAGCTATCGTAGAAGAGCAGATCGCTCAGGAAGTGCCTGCCGCAACGCAGGACACTCAGCAAGCGGTCGTGGAAGACACTGTTGACGAGGGGGCCACTGAGGTTGCAGGCGCAACCGAGGAGGGCACCGAGACCGATGCCACGGTCACGGAAGAGTCGGCTGCAACCGAGGTTGCCGAGACCGAGACGACCGAGACCGAGGCTGCAGAGGCCGAGATCACCACGCAGAACGACGAGGAGAAGAAGAGCAACGCTCCCGCCCTTCCCTCGAAGGCCGTTGAAGTGGTCGAGGGCACCTACGTGATGCAGTCCGTCATGGCTCCCGAGAACATCATCGACGCCGCTGGTGTTAACCCCACCAACGGTGCCAACGTTGGTACCTGGAGCTTCAACAATGGCGACAACCAGAAGTGGATCGTCGAGAAGGTCTACGAGGACAGCCTCTGGTACCGCCTCTTCCTGAAGAAGGACCCCACGTTGGTCCTGACCGCTGCCGGTGACGGTGGCGCCATGAGCAACGTGCAGGTCAACAAGAAGACCAACGATGACGACAAGGCTTCGCTGTGGTCGTTCGTCGACGCTGGCTCTGGTGCTGTCAAGCTTGTCAATGCCCTGAAGGGCCTGTGCTTCGACATCGCCAACAACAACAAGGCACTGGGCGCCAACATCCTGCTTTGGTATGACAAGGACGGCGAGTGCTCCAACCAGTGCTTCAACCTGGTTGACGCTGCTCCCAGCGTGGAGGTCTCCACCAGCACCACCGCCTACGAGGGTGCTTGGAACCTCCAGGTCAAGGGCACCGACCTGCTGGCCGACATCGACCACGGCCTGACCACCAATGGCGCTGACCTCCTCCTGTGGGTCAACAACGGTGGCACCAACCAGAAGATCTACCTCGAGGCCGACGGCAAGGGCTACTACAAGGTGTGGAACGTGGGCACCGGCAAGTTGCTCGACGTTGCCTACGGTAGCGTTCTTCCCGGCTCCAACGTCCTCCAGTGGGAGAACAATGGCGGCTCGAACCAGCTTTGGGCTGTCTACCAGGCAACCGATGGCACCTGGACCCTGCGCAACAAGGGCACCGGCCTGTGGCTCGGCACCACCGCTCCCAAGCTGGGCGCCAGCCTTAAGGGCCTTTCTACCGGCAGCGCCTTCAAGGCCACTGCTACCAAGATCCTCACTGCAGGTATCAAGGAGATTCATCCCCAGTCCAACACGGGCATGAACATCGATATCAACAATGCCGCCACCACCTCGGGCGCCAATGCGCTCCTGTGGTTTGACACCGACGCCCTCAACCAGCGCTTCGAGCTGGTCTCCGCCGGTGACAACAAGTTCCGCATCCGCACGGCTTCCTCTGGTGGCTGGCTGTGCGACAACGGCCTTGCCAAGAGCGTGACCCAGCAGGGCTCTTCTGCCACCAAGAGTTCCGCCGACGTCTGGCGTGTCAGCTTCGCTGGTGGCGGCATTGGCCTCATCAACGAGTCCACCGGCCGTGCACTCGATATCTATGGCGGCAACACCGCAGCCTTCACGTCTGTGTGCACCTGGTACCCCACCGGCGCGGCTAACCAGCACTTCGTGTTCAACGATGCCGACCTTTTCAACCCGGGCATCTACTTTGTGGGCAACAAGAACCTCTGGACGCTCGACATCGACCATGCAGGCACCGCTGCCAACTCCAACGTGGTTACCTGGGTTAAGACCAACGCACAGAACCAGAAGTTCAGGCTCGTCAAGTCTGGCGCAGGCTGGCAGATCATCAGCACCAACAGCAACCGCGCCATTGGCAGCACGAGTGCTCAGCACACCTCCGAAGACGGCTCGTTCAAGTATCACAACGTCGAGCAGCAGGGCAACAACATCTGGAAGGCCTGCATCGGCGACGGTGGCTACATCGAGTTCATCAACGCAACTACGGGCGAGAACCTCGTCTCGCGCGGCGCTTCCGCCAGCCAGTACAACGTTATCTCCCGTGACATTGAGTTTGGTAGCTCCACTGCCTCCAGTGGCCGCAGCTGGAAGCTCTCCGCTGCTGCTGGTTGGATGATTGTTGACAACACGTGGCACTACTTCAACGACGCAGGCGAGCGCATCACCCGCGACGGCTATGCCGCTGAGGTTGTGAACCACATGATCAGGCCCAACCAGAACAACGGCTACTTCAACTATCGTTACTTCGTTTCCACCAGCATTCCCAAGTGCCGCACCATCGTGTGGGAGAACCTCAACTATGGCACGGGTAGGGCTGCCGAGTGGGTTCCCAAGTTCGACTGGCTTGCCGGCACGAGCTTGCCCGAGGATGCCACGCATAGCGAGGCTGTGGGCTGGTTCCGCTTCGGCGGCAGCAACGGCGAGCCCTACAGTGGTGGCCCCGCTGCCTCTGGTGCAAACAACGGCCGTAGCCCCTCGTGCTGGGGCGTGCGCAACGTCATCTTCCTCTGGCTCAACCTTGCGTACCATTCCACGGGTGCTAGCGGTGCCGCAGGCGCCAGCGAGGTTGGCAAGCGGGTCTCGCACGGCTGCATCCGTCTGATGGACGACTGCATCCAGTGGCTCTATAACCGCAACAACACGCCTAACGGCACCGGAACCGTCGTCTACAACGAGTACAAGGCCGACAAGCGTTGTGGCTGGGTGTAAGCCGCTAGGCACACGTTCACGAGCTAAGTGAGCAAGCCCGGCATCCGAACAAGGATGCCGGGCTTTTTTCATCTTAGGATACGGCGCTGAGGCCCGTCCTAGAGTGTTGAGGCTACGCGTGAAACGCCGGTGCAGAGGTTGTCTGCGGCTTTCGCGTTTACCGGGACGCCAAAAACAATGTTGTCTGCGTTTGGGGTGCCTCCAAAAGTGCACGTTTAGGGTATAGGAACGGAAAACCGCAGACAACGCCTCTTGTCTGCGGCATTTTGGGATATTCCAAAACATGAACCGCAAACAATTTGCGCGATAGAGTTGGGTCCACATGCAGCAAGGGATATGTCCCCGATGCCCGTCAGCAGGATTGCCCACTGAGTTAGCCGAAGCAGTCGCTACGGCCCTGCTTGGCTCGTCTTCAGGGACAGGGGGACACGCCCCTAGTTGCCCTTAGGAATAAACCTGTCAACCAAGCGCATGAAGGGCTTCTCGAGTAGCCTGATGCGCACGAGGTCGATGGCAGCGCAAACCGCAAACACCACAACCGTGTACGCCACCATTCGTACCAGCAGCGGAATGGGTGCCATCCCCGCGAGCGAGGACACATTCAGCAGGCGCTCCCAAAGGAAGGTGTTCATGGCGGGGCTGCTGGCATGTATCAGCAGCACACCAAAGGTGGCGGAGGCCACCGTGTTGATCAGTTTGCTCTGCGGTATGCGCAGGTTCTTGAAGAAGAGAAACGCTGCCACGCCCGTAAGAAGCGCCAGTATCTGATTTGAGTCGCTCACCAGGCGATATGCGTAGTACCAGGGCTGCCCTGTGGCGGCTCCTCGTGCCTGGAAGAACAGAACGCTTGCCATGGAGAGCGCAACCGAAACAACTAGCGCCACCGTGGACAACCGTGCGTCATCAGTGTGTGCGGAGGGATAAAGCCTGAGGTAGGCGCCCACAAAGTAGAGCGTTGCATACCAGATGACCTCGTTGAAGAGTGTCGTGTTGCCAAAGAGCAGGGGCGTGCCGGTCTGCCAGAAGAGCAACAGTGCCACCAGCATGCGGTGCTTCCGCTCGTCGAGCGCGCCAATCAACAGGTTGTAGAAGGGTATGAACAGGTAGAACACCATAAACGACGCCACAAAGCCATTGCCGGCGAATCGGGCGATGTTGAACGTGGCATTGAAGAGCTCCTCGCGCGTCACCGCTTGATAGCCAAGCGCTGCCAGCACCGCAAAGATGCCAAGGCGATAGAACTTGATCTGCGCGTAGAGCTTGGCCACCCGCCGTGCCGTGAGGCGGGAGGTGCACATGAAGTAGCCGCTCACCATAACAAAGGGATTGATGGCGGTCTTGCCCCACATGGAAAACAGCAGGATAAGCTTGGTGTTGAGCGTCCCATCTTGGAGGCTGATGAAGTCATGCAGCGAGGTGTTGGACAGCAGGTGATGACCCACGATGAGCAGCATCAACACGATGCGCATCAGCTCGAAGTTGCTTGAACGCTGGCGGGCCATGGGACAGCTGGCTCCTTCCCCGTACCGGTAGGACGTGTCCTATTCTACATGGCTGGCTTGCGCGTGTGGAACGAAGGTGACGGGGCAAAAAGGGCGTGTCCCTTAGTTGCCCCAACCAGTCCGCACCAGTCGGCCGCATATGCGGGATTAGAGCTGCTTAGAAGTTGGCGTAGGCGAAGGTTGCGTCGGTGGTGAGGCTGTAGGGGAAGGCTGCCAGCACCAGAGCCACCATGACGCAGATGATGGCGGTGCGAATCACCAGTCCCTTAAGGCCCGTCTGTGCGATGAGCAGCCCGCGCACGTCGGTGCCGCGCTCCTTGAGCACGCTCACCACAAACACAAGGGCACAGCCCAAAAGCGCGAGGCGCGAGAGGCCGTAGAGCTCAGCACCGGCAACTCCCAGCATGGCCAGGCCATCCTTGTAGGGCATGGGCATGAAGTTGAAGAAGGTGTTCTTCAGGCAGATGAAGGAGTGAACCGGGTTGGGCATGACGTCGAAGTAGCGAATCAGGCACACCAAGAGGAAGGTGCGCACCATGCAGAAGATGCGGTACGGCAGTGCCTCGGCGTTGATGTGCAGTGCCGCGCGCATGCGGTCGAACACGGGTGCCAGCAGGTCGGCACCGGCAATTACCAGGCCATTGAGCAGACCCCAGATGAGGAAGTGCCACTCGGCGCCGTGCCAAAGGCCAACCACCAGAAACACCACGATGTTGGCGACGCAGGCCGGAAGCGTGCGGCCCAGGTGACGCCCGAGCGTCTTCTGGCCCCACTTACCAAAGTTCTGCATCGGCTTGGTAAGCGCCAGAGGATAGAACAGGTAGTCCTTCATGAAGACGCCGAGTGACATGTGCCAGCGCCGCCAGAAGTCGGAAAGCGACGTGGAGAAGTACGGCTGGCGGAAGTTAAGCGACATCTCTATGCCCAGCATCTCGGAGGCGCCGCGCACGATGTCGATGCCGCCGGAGAAGTCGGCATACTCCTGCAGCGAGTAGGTGATGACACCCAGCAGGGCAGCGGAGCCCGGGATGGTGCTGGTCACGTTGCCGAAGATCGCGCCAATATTGCCTACCAGCACGTTTGCGATGACCATCTTCTTGAAGACGCCGTACCACAGAAGCCAGAGGCCACGCCTGAAGCTGGTGAGGTCTGCGCTGCGCGAGGCGAAGAGCTGCGGCGCCAGCTCGTTGTAGCGGTTGATGGGGCCCTGCACCATCTGGGGGAAGTACGACACGAAGGTGAGGTAGCGCACCAGGCTCTGCTCGGGTGCGTACTTGTCGTTGTAGACATCAATCACGTACATGATTGACTGGAAGGTGTAGAACGAGATGCCCAGAGGAAGCAGGATGCCCAGGCTGGTGGTGCTCTTGGCAAGCCCGAAGTTGAACAGGATGACGTTCCAGTACTTGAGGTAGCCAAGGATGCCCAGCACCACCACCAGCGCAACCAGCAGCACGCGGCGCTTCTTCTGGGTGGTGCGCTCCTTGATGGCCTTGCGCTCCTTGCGGTCCTTCGTCGCCTTGCGCGCGGCCTTTGCCTCGTCGCTCATCTTTCCCATGACGCGCGCGGCATACCAGGTGGTGGTGCCTACGATGGCAATGAAGGCCAAGGCCTGCCAGCTGCCGGCAAGCACGTAGAACACGATGTTTGCAATCAGCAGCACTTTCCACTGATGCTCGGACGCCACACGTCCGGCCAGGAAATATATGCAGTAGACGGCTGCGAAGAAAAGAACGAACTGAAGGGAAATAAGCGTCATAAGAAACAGGGCCTTCCTTAAAGCCTCTGAGCAAATCGAGGTTAACAGGTCGGCACTATACTACTTGACCTATGCAATTCCCGGTGTCACTCGTTGTTTTCCAGTGATTCTCTTAGAGGTGGGTTAGCATGTCTTTGTCTGACTCTGTGCCAGACAACAAGAATCAAAGCACGTATGGGGAGTTCCATGAAGAATGTACTCGAGTGGCTCGAGGCCACCTCAGAGCGCCTGCCCAACAAGACGGCCATTGCCGATGAGGTTTCGAGCCTGACGTTTGCCGAGCTCAAAGAGCATGCTCAGGCATATGGCACCTATCTGGCAGACAAGGTTGCACCGCGCCAGGCTGTGGCGTTCTACCTTGAGAAGTCGCCCGAGGTGCTGGCGGCCATGTTTGGTACGGTGTACGCGGGAGGCTTCTATTCCGTCATTGACACGCGCCATCCCGCATCTCGCGTGCAGGCCATCTGCGAGACTCTGCAGCCGGCGCTGGTCATTGCGGACGAGGAGCACGCAGAGCGCGCCCACGAGCTGTTTGACGAGAGCCCCTGGGAGCTGGTCATGCTGGAGGACGCCCGCGCGCAGGCCACTGACGCACAGGCACTTGCTGCCGTGCGCGCCCAGGCGCAGGACATCGACCCGCTCTATGCCATCTTTACCAGCGGTAGCACGGGAACGCCCAAGGGCGTACTGGTCTCGCATCGCTCGGTGCTGGACTTCGTACCGGCCTTCGATGCAGCCGTGGGCATCACCGAGGATGACATCCACGGCAACCAGGCTCCCTTTGACTACGACGCCTCGGTGAAGGACGTGTACTCCTCCATCCGTTGCGGCTCCACGGTGCAGATCATTCCGCGCTCCTACTTTGTGAAGCCCACGCAGCTCATGGACTACCTTGCCGATCACGAGTGCACCACCCTGGTGTGGGCTGTGGGCGCCATGAGCTTTGTGAGCGTCATGAACGCCTTTGACTACCGCGTGCCCACCACCGTCAACAAGGTGCTCTTCTCCGGCGAGGTCATGCCTCCCAAGCTGCTGCGCTATTGGATGAAGAGCCTGCCCGACGCCCGCTACGTCAACCTCTACGGGCCCACCGAGACCACTTGCAACTGCACGTACTTCGTCGTCGACAGGCCTTACACCGACGACGAGCAGATTCCCATCGGCCGCCCCTTCGACAACGAGCGCATCATTCTGCTGGACGAGCAGGACCACGAGGTCACCGAGCCGATGGCACGTGGCGAGATCTGCGTTGCCGGCTCGACGCTTACGATGGGGTATCTGGGTGATGCCGAGCGCACTGCGGCGGCCTACATGCTCAACCCCGCAAACCCCCGCTGGCCCGAGACCATCTATCGCACGGGCGACATTGGGTATCGCAACGAGGCCGGCGAGCTGATGTACGTCTCGCGCAAGGACAACCAGATTAAGCACCTCGGCCAGCGCATCGAGCTGGGCGACATTGAGGCGGCGGCCCTGCGCCTCGACGGCGTGTCGCAGGCATGCTGCATCTACGACACGCGTCGCGGCAAGCTGAGGCTCTTCTATGCCGGTGACATTGAGAAAGACGATTTGGTAGAGCGGTTGCACGAGCTTCTGCCGCCTTATATGATTCCAAACACGACGCGCCGCCTTGAGCAGATGCCGCTGACCAGTAGCGGTAAGATTGACCGCAAGGGTCTGGCAGAGTTTCGCCGCAGGCGCGCGAAGTAGGGCCACCGTTTAGCAAACCATGCAGGGCTAGGGGACAACACATGGACGAGATCACGCTTGACGACATCATCGAGGTACTTGAGGACGTACGTGAGGACATCGACTACGAGCAGGAGAAGAAGCTCATCGACGATGGCATTCTCGACTCTTTCGACATCCTCTCCATCATCAGCGCGCTGAACGAGGAGTTTGACATCACCATTCCGGCCAAGGACATCGTGCCCGAGAACTTCAACAGCGCCGAGGCCATGCTTGCCATGGTGCAGCGCCTGGTGGAAGAGGACTAGTCCGTCCGCATGGTTCAGCCTACGAACAACGCACAAGAGGCGGGCGGGGTGGCACAGCAGGCCGCCCCGCATCGCTGGTTGCGCCGCTGCGTGGTGGTGCTTCTGGTAGGGGCATGCCTCGTGGCGCTCAACGCCGCGCTTACGTATGCCCTGCTACCCTATGGTGGCCAGACCGAGGCCATTTGGCATCAGTACTACGCAAAGAAAGACGAGCCCATCGACACGCTTGTTGTTGGCGGCTCGTATGCCATGCAGGACTTCGTTCCCTCGGTCATTGACGAGCGGCTTGGGTCGCACACCTATAACCTGGCAACGCCCAGCCAGTCGCGCGTCTCGACGCTTACCGCTATCCGCGACGCCTACGAGGACCACGGCATCTCGCGTGTGTTCATTGGCACCAGCGCCGACAACATGTGGGGCATGCTGAAGGAGATCAAGTACGACACGACCTTCTTCTTGGCCGAGGCGCAGGGGCGCTCGCTCATGCGCAGCATTCCCACCTATGCGAGCATGGTTACGCAGCCGCGCTTCTTTGGCGACGCAAATTCCTTTGCGGCCATCATGCCGTGGCTTGCCAACCACGTGAGCTACAACCGTTCTGCCATACAAGAGAACCTGCAGCTCAAGGCCACGCTGACACCCGAGGAGGCGCTGAGTGCCAACGGGCTGCAGATGGACGCGCAGGGGTTCATTCCGCAGTACGGCGTGTACTCCGGCAACGACTCGGCCGACCGTGCGACGGTGGCGGGCGACGAGGAATACCAGATGAGCGACCTCACCAAGCAGGAGTATCGCGCCATCTGCCGCTACTGCAAGCAGCATGGCATCAAACTCTACTTTGTGGTGGCCCCGCGTCCCGACTTTGCGACCGTCCGCTTTGAGAAGGAAGGCGGCTACGCAGTTTCGCTGGCTCAGTACGAGCAGCTTGCGCGTGAGGAAGGTGCCGAGTTCATCGACTTCAGCCTGACCAAGCCCGAGTTTTACCGTGCCGCCGAGTGGGAGTTCCACGATGTGTCGCATCTCAACTATGATGCGGCGGTTCGCTTCTCGGGCGTGCTTGCCGACACGATTGCGCGCATGGAGGCGGGCGAGGACCTTTCGGGCAACTTCTATCCGCACACGGTTGAGGGGTGGCAGGAATACCTGTCCACCATCGACAGCCTTTCTCTGGTGACCTTCTATCCAACCGTCAACGAGACCGCGATCGACCTTGAGATCAAGGCCTTTGCCGGTCCCTCGGTTGCGGTTGAGTACCAGGTGAGTAGGGTGCTTGCCGACGACAGTCTTGAGGTGCTGCGTCCGTACAGTACCGAGACGACGTTCTCCTACCCCATCGAGGGTCACGGCGGCGTGACGCTGCGCGTTGACGCACGCAAGGTGGGCGCCGGCGCGGCTGAGCAGCCTGAACGTTACTGCGTGCGGTGGATCAGCTACTAGGAGATGTGGCTGGTACGCGCGTCGCAAGCAAGGAACTAGGTACTTCATGCAGGAAGAACAACAACAGAAAAGATCAGTACCAAAGCCTATGTGGCGCATGGCAGTACTGTGGCTGTTGCTTGTGGCGATTGCGGCTGTGCTGGTAAACGTTTCGCTTTTCTATGTGCTGGTTCCCTACGGTGGACAGACCGAGGCAATCTGGGCCCAGTACTACAGCCTGAAGAGCGAGAACATCGACACGTTGATTGCCGGTTCGTCCTATGGCATGGAGTGCATTGACCCCGAGATCCTTGATAGGGAACTTGGCTGGAGCACCTATTCGCTTGCCACGCCTTTTCAGACCCGCGCCGCTACCATGCGCGCCGTGCGCGATGCGTATGAGGATCACCACATCAAGCGCCTGATTCTTGGCTCTGGCATAGACAAGATGTTCAACAGCGATGACGGACTTGAGTACGACCTCTCGTTTGCGCATGGCGAGGCCCTGGGCGGCTCGCTGCCGCGCTTCTTGGCGGCATACACCGACGTTGCGTTGCGCAAGCAGTACTTTGGCAACACGAAGTCTTTGGCTGTTTTTACTCCCTGGCTCGTGTGGCACGTGGACCATACCCGCGAGGCAATTGAAGAGAATCTTGCCATGCGCGCCTCGCTCTCACCGCAGGAGGCCTGTGGTGTGCAGCGACTCTACGTTACCGAGCGCGGGCACATTCCCCACTATGGGCAGGTCAACCTCGATGTTGTTGCACAGAGTGCCACGGTTGCTCCCGACAGCGAATACGAGTTCATTGAGGGCGCTCGCGAGCAGTACCTCGAGCTGTTCGAGTACTGCAAGGCCCATGACATTCAGGTCATCATGGTCACTACCCCATGGCCCGACTATTCCCTGATGCGCTACGAGCGTGAGGGCGGATATGCCGTGGCCATGGCAAACTTCGAGAAGCTTGCCGCCGAGAACGACTCGGTGCTGCTCGACTTTGCGCTGGTGCGTCCCGAGGTCTTTGAGCCCACGATTGAGGACTTCCATGACGCCTGGCATCTGAACGGAGAAGGTGCCGAGAAGTTTACGCAGGTACTGGCCGATACGTTGAAGAAGGTGGAGGCTGGCGAGGACGTGTCGGGGCAGTTCTTCCCGCATACCGTGGCAGGATGGAACGAATACCTGAACACGGTGAAGGACATTGCTCTGCTCGACTTCTCCTGGAAGGTCCGGGACAACGCGATCGACCTCTCCATCAAGTCATACGAGGCGCCAAGTACGCAGGTAGAGTACGAGATTCTTGCGGCAGCGCCGGGTGAGGAACCCGTGGTAGTGCGCTCCTACTCAGCCGAGAAGACGTTCAGCTATCCCGTCGAGGGTCAAGGTGCGGTGAACATCACCGTGCACGCTCGCCAAGTTGGTGCCACCGACCCCGAACGCTCCACCACCTACCTAGTCGAATACATGTGAATCGGGGACGGTCCTCGTTTCTCATCCGTGTGAATCGGGGACGGACCTCGGGCGCGGGGCGCGTGGCCCGCCGCTCATTCGCGGGATGGGCGCTCGTCGCTCCGGCGCGGCAGGGCGGCGAACTCGCGCCCTGCGGGCGCTCAGACAGCGCCGCCCTCCCGCCGCGCCTTTGCTCCTCGCATCCCGCGGAATTCGCTTCGGGCCCCGCGCCCCGCGCCCGAGGCCCGTCCCCGGTGGACGAAATTAAGGGCGCGTCCCTTAATTTCACGTGAATATGAAACGAACACCGACTCCGGTGTGGCCTACTTTCCCCTGATGAGCAGGGCGGGCATGAGTGCTCCTGCGTACACTGAGACACTCAGCGCTCGGTAGACGAAGAATGCGTGGATGGTGGAGTGGTTGGCAAGGGCCACGTACCAAAGAATGGGAAGCAGTGTTACCACCAGCAGCGAGATGGCAAGGGGTAGGCAGGGGCGCCGATGGCGCACGATCCCCACTACCAGCAGTACCACAGCCAGCGCCGCCACAAGATAGCGCTGCCATGTGTCGAACATGGTGTTGACGTTTGCCCTGATGGCATCAATGCGCGCGCCTAGCCCATTGGCGCCCACGCGGTAGCTCGCCGTGCCCAGAGCGTCGCCAAAGGCGTTGGTGCCCAACACGATGGCCGAAAGGGCCCACTTCGAAGCCCAGAGCAGGCCATATCCCAAACCCCAAGCGATGCAGGCGCCCGCAACGAGCATAGCCGCCTCGCTAAGCGTGGCCTTGGCAACCGACTCATGACGAATGGCCAGATAGGTGGCCAAAGGTAGGCCCAGCGCCACGATGGGCGTGTTGAGGAAGTCGACATACGAGGTCACGGCGCCCACCACAAAGAAGAACACCAGCCAATTGCGCTCGGTGCCCAGTTCCTTGCCCTCGTCGGCCCAAAGCGCCACCAGAATGACCGCGACCAGTGCCACAAAGAAGCTGAAGGCAAGGGAGGTTGAAAACGCAGCTACCCAGACGTTGGACATGATGAGTGCCAGCGCAAGTGCCAGCGACGCAAGAAGCGAGGTCTTCCGCCCAATCAGCGCGCACGCGGCGCACGAGAGAAGCCCCATGGCCAAAAGGAAGATCGAGCGGATCTGCACGAGGCTGAATACGGTGAGCAGCGGAATAAGAACCACTAGGTAGCCGTGCCAATAGCGGGTGTAGGCCTCGCCGGCGGGCTTGTCGATGCCCTCGGCAAGGTTGGCCGTAAAGACCTCTCCGTTCTTGTAGTACGCGCCGGCAAAGGCATCCTTAATCGGGTTGCCCGTGCCGTGTACCGCGATGTTCAGCGAAAGGGCCGTGGTGAACGAGTCGATCGTGTCAGAGCGCATGGAGGCGGTAACGCGCGTCTGCGGATAGTCGCCCTCTTCCGAAAGCACGCCGCAAGACTCAATGACCTGCGGTTTTATCAAACTTTTGGGCACACACCACACGGCAAGGAGCAGTACGGTAAAGCTCACGAGGCACACAAGGTAGGCCTTGGCGAGCGAAGTTGCAGTCTTGGCAGAAATGTTCATAGAAATGCGCGTCCCTCGTGTGTGATGGTGAGTCTAGAGCTCCCAGGCCTTGTGTCGGGCCAGCTCAAGCTGCTCGCCCGCACGCAGGTGCTCGATGTTCGCCTGCCGCAGGCGCTCCATCTCAAAGCGGTCGATCTTGTAGAAGTAGCGCGCCGTTCCCGTCTGACGCGTGCCGGGATAGCCCTCAAGGGCAAGGCGCATGGCCTCGGGCAGCACCTGTGCCGTCATCTCGCAGATGCGCCGGTGGATGATGAGTGGCGTCTCCTCGAGGTAGAGCTTGTGGGCGGCCTGCACGATGATCTTACCGTCGTCGAACTTCTCGGTCATGTAGTGAATAGTTGCGCCATAGGCGTCGGCCAACTGTGCATAGGCATGCATATACGTGTTGTTGCCGCGGTAGTCGGGCAGCAGGCTCCCGTGGCAGTTGATGGCGGCGCGGCTGAAGCGGGCCAAGAACTCGCCAGGGATCATGTAGCTCCAGCCAATGGAAACCAGCAGCTCAAAGGGGTCGCTCCCCCACCCGTTGCCTGCTTCCATGGTCTTGGGGTCACAGGTGATGACCTCGATGCCCTGCTCTTGGCAGAAGCTGACCACGCGGCCTTCGCTGGCGTTGGTGATGTAGTGAATCCGCACGCCCTCGCACGAGCTGACGAAGGCGGGGTTGTCCATCAGGGCCTGAAGGATGAGCAGCGGCTTGAGGCCGTCGGCTATGCCAATGAAGTGGATCGACGTGCAGTCAAGCATGGCTACCTCACAATTCCGTTGCGGCGCGCCCTGGCCTGGCTGTCAAGCGCATCGAGGCGCGCAAGCTTGGCACGGAAGTACGCACCAGCCTGCTCGTGAGCCATAAGCGGGGTAAAGAGCTGCAGGTACTTCACGCCGGTGTGCGAGTTGATCTCCATGATCTTGGGGCCGTCCTCGGTGATGCCCAGGTCGAAGCCCAGGTACTCGACGGGCCCAAGCCTAAGGGCAACGTCGTGCATCATCTTGAGGGTCTCGTCCCAATACGGGAGCGTGCCCTGCGCAACCACGCCGCTGTCGGGGTGAGCCGGCGCGTCAACCACGCGGTTGGCATACACGAGCTTTCCGTTGCCAAAGCATCCGGTGGCAAGGTCTACCTGCACGTTGAACGAGCAGATGTCCTCCTCGGTGGGCGGGCGATAGTTGGCCACATCCCCCGTCTTGTTGGCGCCCATGCCAAAACGCAGGTACGACGCGAGCGTGGTGGGGGTGACGCCATCGGGGTTTACCAATAGCACGCGCAGCGTGTGGATGAGCGGGTCAATGGCGGCCAGCTGGGCGCAGGGGCGAATGAACTCGGTAAGCACGTAGTTGGGATTGGCCTGCACAAACGCGGCAAGACCCTCCGTACCCACGGGAACGGAGTCCACCAGCAGGTCGTGCCCGTCGAAGGCAAGGCGGTGGAAGCCGCGCGCCTGGAAGCCGTTGCAGGGCTTGCAGGCAATCTCGCCCACCTCGCGCAGGATGGCGGCAAGGCCATCAACCGTTGGGTCGAGGGTGCTGTCAACGAGGGGCATGAGGCCCTCGGGCTTGGTGTAGTAATAGTATTTGGGCAGGTAGCGGTCGTAAGCGGTTCCCGCCAGGCAGTATTTGAGCGTGAGCTTGTCGTTGATCCAGATGCGCTGCCACTCGTTGAGCGGCCATAGGCGGTTGAAGTCGTAGTCCGAAAGGTACTGCGGGGCCGTCTCGTCCGTCAGCCTGTACGCGTGGGCCGACTCGGCCAAGAAGCCCAGGCTGTGGGCCCATTCAACGTAGGACTGGTCGAACATGGGGCTTTGACGCTCGGCATCGAGGGCCGTAAGGTATTCCTGCGCCATGCGCTTGGTAAAGCCATCTGCCAGCATGGCATCAAGATTGTTCTGAACCATCTGCAACCTCCGCCGCTGCAGGCCGCTCGCACGCGGCCAGCAACGCACTTGCTAACTTGTCTCGGTATTTGAGTGTACCGACCCAAGCGCGCCGCAGGAAGCTGGCGAGTCGACTAACATACAGATGGCATCCCATCCGCCGGGCACATGGCCTGCGGCGGACACCACGAAGGAGATATTGGACATGCAGACAGCGCTCGTAACCGCCATTGGTTCGTTTTCGGCAGACGTTGTGATACGCCGTCTGCATGAGCTGGGGCTACGGGTGGTGGGCTGCGACATCTATGCGCGCGAACTGGTGGTTGACGCCATGAACGTGGACGTGTTCTACCAGGCGCCCTATGCCACCAAGCCCGCCGAATACGGTGCATTCATCGAGGAGGTCTGCGTCAAGGAGTCCGTGGACCTCATCCTGCCCCTCACCGATGTGGAGGTAGACTTCTTCCGCACGGCAGCGCCGGAGCGCACCTTTGGTGGCGCGCAGGTGCTGATCTCTGGCGAGCATGCCCTCTCGCTCTGCCGCGACAAGGCAGCGACGGCAAGGTTTTTGGAGCACACCACTTCGGGCGTGCGCGGCATCAAGACCTGCCTGCTCTCCGAGTGCGACACCATGCCCGAGCTGCCGGTTATTGTCAAGCCGCTCGACGGGCGCAGCAGTCAGGGGCTGAGCCGCGTGTACACGCCTTCCGAGTGGCAGGCGGCATGCGCGGTGGAAGACCCCGAGCGCTACGTGGTGCAGCCGCTCATCGAAGGGCGCGTGGTGACCGTCGACGTGGTGCGCTCCGAGGCGGGTCCTGCGGTGGCATGCATCCCGCGCCGCGAGCTGCTGCGTACGCTCAACGGCGCAGGCACTTCGGTTCATGTGTTCAGCAACGACGAGCTTGCTGCGGCCTGTGCGCGACTGGCCGAGGAGATTGGCGTCGTCGGGTGCGTCAACTTCGAGTTCATAGAGACGAAAGACGAGCAGGAATACTGGTTCATTGAGTGCAACCCGCGCTTTGCGGGCGGCGTCGAGTTCTCGTGTATGGCTGCCTACGACTGTGTGGGCAACCACCTGCGCGCCTTCGCTGGCGAGCCGATTGAGCCGCTTGGAGCCTATGACAGCTGCTATATAGCGCGCAAGTACGAGGAGTTCGTGACCAAGGTCGAGCGCGCCTAGGGCCTGCCGGGAGGGATTGGCTATGTCTGCAAAGAGAAATGACAGCTACACGGTCTCGCCGGAGCTCGACGAGCTTTCTTGCAACCTGATGGGCGAGGGTTTCGACCGCCTGGCCGAGGGCAAAGACGTGCATGTGCTGCTGGTGGTGGGTGACGCCGCCGGCAATGCCTGCAGCTTCGAATTTGCCGACGACGGCGAGGAGGCGTGCCTGACCGGTGCGCGCGATAAGGTGCGTGCGCTGGTGCGCTCGAAGGGAGATGCGTCCTGCGGCGTCGGCGCGCCCCGCTACTACGCGCTGTGCTACGAGGGCGCGGTGGCCGACGGCAAAGGTTCGTACGCGGATGCCCTGCTCATGGAGTTTGGCGAGAAGGGGTGCCCTGCGTTTTCGGCATATTCGCTCTTCGAAGGCCGTGGCACCGGCGACAACTTCCGCTGGACCGATCCCGCCCCCGCCGGCGAGGTGGAGTCTCTGCTGTAAGACCACGAAATTAGGGGACCCCAGAGAGGTGCGGAAAACTGCCCGGCACTAACGTGCTCCCACATGTAGGTGCGAGTTCGCATCTGCGCGCATGGAGCACGTTAGTGCCGGGCAGTTTTCCGCACCTCTCGATAGGCAACGTGCGCTAGGGCGTACTCCCAAGCTGGTGGTTCCTCCGTGAAGCGCGTGCCCGTGTGTCACGGCGCGCCTTACTGCTGCTATAGTTTGCAAGGAAAAATCGGTCAAGAGTCATATCATGCGGCAGAAGAGGACGAGCTATGCTCCAAGACGCCATTCGTAATATTGCTATCATCGCCCACGTTGACCACGGAAAGACGACGCTGGTTGACCAGATGCTTCGCGCATCGGGCGCCTTCCGTGAGAACCAGCAGGTACAGGAGCGTGTGCTCGACTCCAACGATCAGGAGCGCGAACGCGGCATCACCATTCTGGCCAAGAACATCTCCATCTCCTACAAGGACGTGAAAATCAACGTCATCGACACCCCGGGTCACGCCGACTTCGGCGGCGAGGTGGAGCGCGTGCTCAAGATGGCCGACGGTGCCCTGCTGCTGGTTGACGCCGCCGAGGGCCCCATGCCGCAGACCCGCTTCGTGCTCTCGCACGCCATTGCCACCGGCCTGCGCATCATGGTGGTCATCAACAAGATCGACCGCGAGGGAGCCAACCCCGAGAAGGCCCTCAACGACTCGCTCGACCTGATGATGGACCTTGGCGCCGACGACGACCAGCTCGAGTTTGCGATGGAGCACGTCATCTACGCCTCCGCGGTCAATGGTTTCGCGCGTCTCGACCCCGATGACGATGGCCAAGACATGTTCCCGCTGCTCGACATGATCGTTGAGGCCCTGCCGGCACCCGACGTGGAGCTTGAGGGCCCGCTTGCCATGCAGTGCGTGACGGTGGACCACTCGAGCTACGTGGGCCGCATTGGCATCGGTCGCGTCTTCTCGGGCACCATCCACCAGGGCGACAAGATTCTGGTGGTCAAGAACGACGGCAGCCGTGCGATGAGCCAGGTGAAGCAGCTCTTCACCTTCGACTACCTGGGCCGCAAGGAATGCCAGGAGGTTGCTGCCGGCGACATTGGCGCCGTGGTGGGCATCGACTCCACCGACATCGGTGACGTGTATACCGACCCCAACGACCCTGTCGAGCTTGACCCCATCGAGATCGACCCGCCCACCCTGGCGGTCGTTTTTGAGGCTTCTACCTCGCCTTTGGTGGGACGCGACGGCGACATCGTCGGCGGGCGCCAGCTCAAGGAGCGCCTCGAGCAGGAGGCCGAGAACAATGTGACCATGCGCATCGAGGAGCTGGCCGACAAGACGGGCGTCGAGGTGGCTGGCCGCGGCATCCTGCATCTGTCCGTGCTGATGGAAGAGATGCGCCGCGAGGGCTACGAGTTCCAGGTGGGCCGCCCGCGCGTGCTGTTCAAGAAGGGTGAGGGCGGACAGCGCCTGGAGCCCATCGAGCAGGCTGTGGTGGAGTGCCCCAACGAGTACTCCGGCAAGGTCATCGAGGTCTTTGGCAATTCCGGCGGCACCATGACCAACATGGAGGCAGGCATCACCCAGACTCACCTCGAGTTCAGGATCCCCACGCGTGGCATCATGGGCCTTAAGAACCGCATCCTCAACGTCACCCACGGCGAGGCCGTGTTCTACCACACCTTCCTTGAGTATGGCCCCTTTGCCGGCGACATCGGTTCGCGCCAGAACGGCGCCATGATCTCGATGTCCACCGAAAAGGCCGTGGCCTACGCTCTGGGCACGCTGCAGGAGCGCGGCGCGCTGTTCGTGGAGCCGGGCACCGAGTGCTACGAGGGCATGCTGGTGGGCGAGCGCAGCAAGCCGGGCGACATGGTGGTCAACATCGCGCGCACCAAGAGCCTGGGCAACCAGCGCTCCAGCACCGCCGACATCGCCGTGCAGCTCACACCTCCGCGCACCTTCACGCTGGAGGAGGCCCTGGAGTACATCATGGACGACGAGCTGGTAGAGATCACGCCCAAGAACATCCGCCTGCGTAAGCGCATCCTGTCCGAGATCGAGCGCCGCAAGTGGAACGTGCGCCACGGCCTGGTGAAGAAGTAGCAGGTCAAACGCGCAGGCAATGCAATCAGCCCATTGCGGTTGGACGGTTAGCTAGCAGGAAAGCAACAGGTGATGGCAAGTCACGCGGAACAAGGCACGACGAGCGCCCGAGGGGATATGTCGCACAAGCCTCGGCGCGTGGGAGCGCTTGTCGCGCGCGTCGTCCTTGTGGTGGTCTGCATCGTCTCGGTACTTCTCTTTGCGCTTGAGCGCTGGCTTTTCACTACGTGGGCGGCGCTTTCTGCCGACGAGATTCTCTACCACCTGAGCGTCTCGCTCGAGGGGACGGAGACCTCGACCATCTGGAAGTTTGTGCTGGGCTACCTCCCCTTCGCCCTTCTGGCCATCGCAGCTTTGCTTGCTGTCTTGCACTACGGCTCGCGCGGCAAGGGGCGGGTTCCCCTGATTACCTCGCTTGGCGTGCTTGCCGTCTCTCTGGGCCTTGCGGGCTTTGCACTCTATGACGCGGGGCGCAAGGTCAACATAGCTGCCTACCTCCCGTCTTCGCTGACGGGCGAGGAGGACTTCATTGGCAAGCAGTATGTGGATCCAAACAGCGTTGAGCTGGTATTCCCCGAGCAAAGGCGCAACCTCATCTACCTGTTCCTTGAATCGGTGGAGATGACCTACGCGGACGAGGGCTCGGGTGGGGCGTTCGAGCGCAACGCGATTCCCGAGCTCACCCAGATCGCGCAAGAGAACGAGGACTTCTCTGGCCAGGACAATCACCTTAACGGAGGCATCGTCTTCCCAGGAACCGACTGGACCATGGGTGGCCTGTTCGCCCAGACGTCGGGTACGCCGCTGAAGATTCCCATGGCGGGAGAACAGCTGGCGACCTTCGACGAGCTCTTTCCCCGCATGACCGTTTTGGGCGACATTCTCAAGCGCGAGGGATACCATCAGGAGTTTGTCCTTGGAAGCGATGTTAAGTTCGGAGGACGAAACTCGTATTTCATCCCGCATGGCTCCTATGACATCTACGACTACGTGTGGGCCCAGCAGAGTGGGTACATCCCCAGCGACTACAAGGTGTTTTGGGGCTTCGAGGACGAAAAGCTGTTCGACCTGCTCAAAGCGCGTCTGACGGAACTCTCTCAGGCCAGTGAGCCTTTCAACGTGACGGCGCTGACGGTGGACACGCACTTCGAGGACGGCTACGTGTGCCGGCTCTGCCGCAACGAGTTTGGCGACAACCAGTACGCCAACGTCATGGCCTGCTCGAGCCGACAGGTTGCCGACTTCGTCAAATGGGTCCAGAAGCAGGATTTCTACGCGAACACGACGATTGTCATCTGTGGTGACCACACGACGATGGATCACGACTTTTGCGAAAATGTTCCTGCCGACTATCAGCGGCGGACCTACACAGCGATCATCAACGGTGCGGCCGAGGCGGCCGATCCTGCCCGTACGCGCAGCTACGCCACGTTCGACCTGTTCCCCACTACCCTTGTGGCCATGGGCGTCACCATACCGGGCGACCGCCTTGGGCTGGGAACCAACCTCTATGGGGAGCGCGATACATTGGTTGAGGAATATGGTGTGGAAACGCTCCGTCAAAAGCTGAGCCGTCAGTCGGAGTTCCTCAACGGATACTCGGACATCAAGATTGACGAGGACTTCATGGCGTCCGCTGCAGCCAAGACCAATCTGATGACAGGCACGCTCGACACGGGGCAGGTGCGCTTCTACATCAACGACGCCTACCACTTCAAGCTTGAGACGATTGAGCGTGCGACGCTGCGCGTTACCGACAAACGCGACAACACGACAACCGACTACGCCATGATCGTGCAGCAACATGACGTGAACGACCCCAATCGCTTCGATTGCTTCGTTGACACGCCCTACACCGTTGACGACCTGAAGTATCTGGATGCGGAAGTGCTCATAACGGTCGGCCCGTTCGAGGACTATCCGCTTGCCTCGCTCAAGGGCGAGGGATAACGGGTCGGCAATTAAGGGACACGCCCTTTTTTGCCCCGCGGGGCAAAAAAGGGCGTGTCCCTAAATTGCCCCCTGAGTTAACC
>CACXFC010000213.1 GCA_902766835.1 uncultured Coriobacteriaceae bacterium
CACCGCCCTCGCCGAGGCCGAGATCGAGTACGGTGACGAGGTCTCGCCGGCCATCTTCGTGCGCTTCGAGATGACCACGATCCCCGCCGGCCTCGAGGCCTGGGAGGGCAGGCTCGACGTGGCCATCTGGACCACCACGCCTTGGACCCTGCCTGCCGACGACGCCGTGATCCTGCACCCCGAGGCCTCCTACGTGGCCGTCGAGCACGATGGGCGCGCCTACATCTTTGGCGAGAGCCTCTGGGAGAAGTGCACGGCCAAGTTTGGCTGGGAAGACGCGATGCTGGTCAACGACGCCGACGGCAACGTCTGGCGTGCCACCGGTGCCGAGCTTGAGGGCAACCGCTACAAGCAGCCCATCTTCGGTGACCAGGGCGAGGAGGGCGTGTTCATCTACGCCGACTACGTCACGCTCGAGGACGGCACGGGCATCGTGCACTCCGCCCCCGGCCACGGCGTGGACGACTACCTCGCCGGCATGAAGTTTGGCGTGCCCGTGGTCATGCCCGTCGACGACGACGGGGTGTACTTCAAGGGCGAGGGCATGGGCACCGGCGGCCCGTTCTCCGGCATGGAGGTCAACGAGGCCAATCCGGTCATCATCAAGTGGCTCGAGGAACGCGGCACCCTCATCCTGCACGAGGACATGAACCACAGCTACCCGCACTGCTGGCGCTGCAAGAACCCGGTCATCTTCCGCGCCACCAGCCAGTGGTTCGTCTCGATGGACGCCACCGGCCTACGCAAGCAGGCGCTCTCCGAGCTGGAGAAGGTGCGCTTCTACCCGTCGCACTCCGTGAACCGCATCGGGTCCATGGTTGAGGGCCGTCCCGACTGGTGCATCAGCCGCCAGCGCAACTGGGGCGTGCCCATCCCGGCCTTCACCTGCCAGGACTGTGGTGAGACGGTCATGAACGATGACACGCTCGACGCCGTGATCAAGCTCTTCCGCGAGCAGGGCTCCGACCACTGGTTTACCGACGAGCCGGCCAGCTACCTGGGCGATGCCTGCACCTGCCCCAAGTGCGGCGGGCACAACCTCAAGGCCGACCGCGACATCCTCGACGTGTGGTGGGACTCCGGCGTGAGCCACACCGCCGTCTGCCGCCACCGCGACTACCTGGCCTTCCCGGCCGACGTCTACCTCGAGGGCTCCGACCAGCACCGCGGCTGGTTCATGTCGAGCCTGATGACCTCGGTGGGCGCCTACGGCAAGGCCCCGTACAAGGCCGTCATCAGCCAGGGCTTCACCCTCGACGGCCAGGGCCGCAAGATGTCCAAGAGCCTGGGCAACGTCATCGACCCCAACGAGGAGTGCGCGAAGCGTGGCGCCGACGTGCTGCGCCTGTGGGTCGCCTCGGTCGACACCTCGGTCGACGTGCCCTGCGACAAGGACATCCTCGACCACGTGGGCGCCGCCTACCGTCGCTTCCGCAACAACTTCAAGTTCCTGCTGGGCGAGATCGAGGGCCAGTTTGACCCGGCGACCGATGCCGTGGCCACCGAGGACCTGCTGCCCTACGACCGCCTGATGCTGGCCCGCATGTGCGAGGTGCACGAGCAGGTCAACGAGGCCTACCGCAGCTACCACTTCAACGCGGTGTACCGCACCCTGTACGACTTCGTGGTGACCGAGCTCTCCAACGGTTACCTCAACGCCACCAAGGACCGCGTGTACTGCGGCGGCACCGACAGCCTCGAGCGCCGCAGCGCCCAGACCGTGTGGGCCGCGCTGCTCACCATGCTCGTGCACGATCTGCAGCCGATCCTGGTCTACACCACCGACGAGGTCATGGCCTACCTGCCTGCCTCCATGCGTGACGGCCAGAAGTACGCCGCGCTGCTCGACTGGTACCAGGCGCCCATGGCTGCCGACGAGTACCAGCCGCTGCTGGGCGCCTACCAGGCGCTGATCGACGCGCGCGCCGCCTTCACCAAGGCCTACGAGGCCGCTCTCACCGAGGGCACCATCACCGAGAAGACCACCCAGGCTGCCGCCGCGCACCTCACGCTTCCCGCGGAGACCCTCGCGCTTCTGGGCGACCAGTTCGACCTGGCCGAGGTCTTTGTCTGCGCCTCCGTCGAGGCGAAGGCGGGCGAGGAGCTTGCCTGCGAGGTCCATCCGGCCTCCGGCGAGAAGTGCCCGCGCTGCTGGAACTGGCGCGAGCTGGGCGAGGACGGCCTGTGCGAGCGCTGCCACGACGTCATGACCGCACTCGAGGGGTAGGAGCGCAAGCCGTGCACGTTCCCGAAGGACTATCGCGCAAGGGTACGGGGGTCATAGTCTTCTGGCTCACGGCCGTGCTGGTGACCATCGCCGATCAGGCAACCAAGGTCGCCGTGCGCCACGTGCTGCCGCTGGGCAGCCCTGCCGTGCCCTTGATCCCGGGCGTCATCGACCTGTTGCATGTGGAGAACACCGGAGCCGCGTTCAGCATTGGGCGCGGCGCCTCCTGGCTGTTCATCATGTGCGCCATCGTCGCCTTCGTCGCAGCCTGCATGCTCGTGTGGAACAACGACCTGCCTTTCCCGCTCATCCTCTCGCTGGGCTGCGTTGCCGGCGGGGGACTGGGCAACATGATTGACCGTTTGGCTACCGGCTCGGTGACCGACTTCCTGTCGTTTGCCTTCATCAAGTTCCCGGTGTTCAACGTGGCGGACATCTTCGTGACCTGCGGCGTTGCGGTGAGCCTGGTGCTCTACCTGCAGTGGGAGGCCTCCGTGGGGATGCGCGGGGAGTCCGATGCGAACGAGGGGCAGACGCATGCCTGAGCGCGTGCGTGACCTGCTGGTTGACCCAAGCTGCGATGGCATGCGCCTCGACGCCTTTCTTGCGGCGGGCGAGGGCATGCCATCGCGCTCTGCGTGCGCGCGCCTCATTGAGGACGGCGCGGTCACCATCAACCAGACCGCAGCCACAAGCAAGTCGGAGCGCGTGCTTCTGGGCGACCGCGTCCAGGTGACGCTGCCCGAGGTGGAGGCAGAGCCGGGGGCGCTGCGGCCCAACCCCGACATCCCGCTGGACATCCGCTATGAGGACGACTACCTCATCGTGCTTTCGAAGCAGGCGGGGCTGGTGTGCCACCCGAGCCCCGGGCATGTGGACGACACGCTGGCAAATGCGCTGGTGGCGCACTGTGGGCTGGACCACCTGGGGATGCTGCAGGGGGAGGACCGCCCGGGCATCGTGCACCGGCTGGACATGGACACCACGGGGCTGATGCTTGCGGCCAAGGACGACGACACCCAGCGCGCGCTGCAGGACCTCATTCGCCTGCGCACGCTTGACAGGCGCTACATCACGCTGGTCCATGGCTATGTGGCCGCCGACGAGGGGACCATCACCACCGGTATCGCCCGTAGCAAGCGCGACCGCCTGCGCATGAGCGTGTCCGACGACCCGCTCGCGCGCGAGGCCATCACGACGTTTCGCGTGCTCGAGCGCTTTGAGGCCGGGCGCGCCGACGAGGGCTTCACGCTGGTGGAGTGCCACCTCTACACCGGTCGCACGCACCAGATCCGCGTGCACATGCGCCACATCAACCACGCCTGCGTGGGAGACCCGCTGTATGGGCGCGGGACCGAGCGCGCCAACCATGGGCTGCGGCGGCAATTTCTCCATTCGTGGCGCGTCAGCTTTGACCATCCCGTGACGGGTGAGCTCATTGCGTGCAAAGACACGCTGCCGGACGACTTGCTGGGTATACTGGATGAGTTGGCACCGCTTTCGATGGGGCGGACCGAGGCGGGGGAGCGCATTTGCCCGGAGCTCGGCGCCTAGGCGCAGGCGGTGCCGCGAGGCCGGGGCTGCGTGTTGCGCGGCGCCTCGGCTGTCATGTGCGCCAAGGACGTGAGGAGCAAGGCCGTGCAGTTCAACTTGATGGGCATGCCGCCTATCGTGATTTTCAACAACCTCGTAGGGCTGCTCTTTAGCATTGCCTACTTCTACCAGATGATCTACATGGTGATCAGCCTGGTGAAGGGCAACGTGCGCCTGCCTAAGGCCAAGGTGCGCCACCGCTATGCGTACTTCATCGCGGCGCACAACGAGGAGGCGGTGATTGCCAACCTGGTGGAGTCGATCCTCACGCAGGACTATCCCTCCGAGCTGATCGACTGCTTCGTGGTGGCTGATGCCTGCACCGACCAGACTGCGGCGCGTGCCCGCGAGGCCGGCGCCATCGTCTACGAGCGCAACGACCTGGCACGCAAGGGCAAGAGCTGGGTGATGGACTACGGCTTCGATCGCATTCTCAACGAGTACGGCGACATCTACGACGCCTTTTTCGTGATGGACGCCGACAACGTGCTTTCGCCGGGCTACACCGAGATCATGAACGACGCCTTTGACATGGGGTATCTGGTGTGCACGAGCTACCGCAACTCGAAGAACTTCGATTCGAGCTGGGTCAGCGCGGCGTCGGCGCTGTGGTACATCCGCGAGGCGCGCTTCCTCAACAACGTGCGCATGATGGCTGGCACGAGCTGCGCCATCTCGGGTTCGGGGTGGCTGGTGTCCTCCAAGATCGTGCGCGGGATGCATGGGTGGGACTTCCACACCCTGACCGAGGACATCCAGTTTTCAACATTCTGCGCCATTCACAACATTCAGATCGGCTATGCGCCGGCCGAGTTCTTCGACGAGCAGCCGGTGACGTTCAAGGCGTCGTGGGTCCAGCGCATGCGGTGGACCAAGGGCTTCTACCAGATCTTCTTCAGCTATGGGTCCGACCTGGTGAAGGCGGTGCTGCAGGGGCGCTTTGCCGCCTACGACATGCTGATGACAATTGCTCCGGGCATCCTGCTGACGCTGCTCTCTGCCTTCGTCAACCTTTCGTACCTGCTGATTGGCACCATGAGCCACGGGTTCATTGCGACGGCGGCCGAGCTGCGCATGGCGGTGGGGTCGCTGGTGATGCTGGTGATTGGCGCGTACTTCACCTTCTTCTGCATGGGGCTTCTGACCACCGTGGTGGAGCGCAAGCACATTCACGCGAGCAAGCTGCGCATCTTCACGAACCTGTTCACGTTCCCGATCTTCATGCTGAGCTACATCCCCATCGGCGTGGCCGCCTTCTTCAAGAAGGTCGAGTGGGTGCCCACCAAGCACGACATAGCCGTAAAATTCGACGAAGTAATCAAAGCCGGCAACTAGCCTCCGCCCGTTTGTGCACATCGGCGTGCCTTGGGGTCGGTTCTTCCGGCACATCCGTGTGCGAAAACGCCCGGCTCACGATGCTCTTTCCCAGGCCTGTTAGCCGCACGGTTTGCGCGACGTTGAGGCCGGCGTCGCGCAGCTTGCGAAGAGCCCGGTCTCTGCGACTCCGCGAGTCATCCTTAAGGTCATCCCATTCGGCCACAGTCAGCGTGGCATTGGCGATTCGTTTGGCTTTGGCATCGCTCGCCCGAATCCGATCAGATGTGTGCTCAATCACGGAGTCCTCCCGTTTTTGCACATCGGCGTGCCTTGGGGTCGGTTCTTCCGGCACATCCGTGTGCGAAAACGCCCGGCTCACGATGCTCTTCCCCAGACCTGTGAGACGCACCGTTTGTTTGGCGCCAATTCCGGCGTCGCGTAACTTGCGCAGTGCGGCATCTCTGCGTTGGCGCGAGTCGCCATGTAGGTCCTCTTGGTCCGACTCGGTCAATGTTGCGTTAAGAACCTTCCTTGCCTCTGCGTCGGTCAGTCGAGCCCGGTCGAATGCGGGGACCGAATAGCCAGTGCCAGGCTGATGGGTGAACGTGACAAATGCGTCGGTACTCCCGTGCATGGCTAAAACCGTGTACGTATCGATGAAGGAGCTCTCACCGAGATATGCGTGATAGCTTGACCACTCATATTCCTCAATCTTGCATAGCCCCGCCTTTAATGGGTTCTGGTGAACGTAGCGAACCGCCTGAAGAAGCTGGGCGTCAGATTCGATAGGCACGCTGAGAAACCTCCCCGCGAAGACATGGCCGGGATGATCCGATTTCTCGTTGAAGTGCATGGCATGCGATACGGCTAGTGATTGCATGAAGACGCTCAGGTGTTTTTCGTGGTCGTAGACAACAATGTGTAAATGATTGCTCATAAGGCAATAGGCGATGACAGTTACCTTGCGTTTTGCCGCAATGGCCTCGAGTTTGTGGAGGAAGACGAGGTAGTCTTCTTGGTCTTCGAACAGGATCATTTTTCCCGTGCCTCGGAGCATGATGTGGTAGTAGCCCGACTTGCTTTGCTCTCTGGGTCTTCTTGCCATGTCTGCTCCAATCTCCGTGATGGCCTTTTGCGGTCAGTCCAATCTACACCGAGTTTTCAACAGGCGAAAGCAGGGTTGTCAACATGTTGAAAAATGGAAGAAAAGCGCAGGAATCCGATTTCGTTAATGAAGGAGTCGTGTGCGAAAGCGCACACGGATGTGCCGGAAGAACCGACCCCAAGTCACGCGGATGTGCGAAAGCGCACACGGATGTGCCGGGAGAACCGACCCCAAGGCACGCGGATGTGCAGAGAGGACCGTCCCTGGTGCACATCCTGTGGGAGTGGTGAACATCGGGCTGTTGCCGCGACAGACACCTATCTCTGTTACAATCAGTCCAACATATTCGGTGAGACGACAATGATTGACGGCAAGCGGCGTTTTCGAAGGAGACCTGCATGGCAACATTCTTCAAGGGCGAGTCACACACCTTTTCCGAGTACCTGCTGGTACCGGGCTATTCATCTGCGGAAAACATCCCGGCCAACGTCTCGCTGAAGACGCCGCTCGTCAAGTTCCGCAAGGGCGAGCAGAGCGAGATCACGCTCAACATCCCCATGGTATCGGCCATCATGCAGTCGGTCTCCGGCCCGCGCCTCGCCATCGCCCTGGCTCAGGAAGGTGGCGTTTCGTTTATCTATGGCTCCCAGTCCGCCGAGGACGAGGCGGCCATGGTGCGCGAGGTCAAGACCTACAAGGCGGGATTCGTGGTCTCCGACTCCACGCTTACCCCCAACATGACCCTGGCCGACGTGCTCGAGATCCTCGAGCGCACGGGCCACTCGACGATGCCCGTCACGGCCGACGGCCTGCCCAACGGCCCGTTCTGCGGCATCGTCACCAGCCGCGACTATCGCGTCTCGCGCGATGACCCCAGCAAGCTGGTGAGCGAGTTCATGACGCCGGCCGACCGCTGCATCGTTGCCAACGAGAAGACCACGCTCAAGAAGGCCAACGACATCATCTGGGAGCACAAGCTCAACGCGCTGCCCATCGTCGACGGCAAGGGCAACTTGGTCTCGCTCGTCTTCCGCAAGGACTACGACTCGCACAAGTCCCGCCCCGACGAGCTGCTTGACGAGCACAAGCGCTACGTGGTGGGCGCCGGCATCAACACGCGCGACTACGCCGAGCGCGTGCCGCTGCTGCTTGAGGCCGGAGCGGACGTCCTGTGCATCGACTCCTCCGAGGGCTACTCCGAGTGGCAGAAGCTCACCATCGACTGGATCCGCGAGCACTACGGCGCCTCCGTGAAGGTGGGCGCAGGCAACGTGGTTGACGCCGAGGGCTTCCGTTACCTGGCCGAATGTGGCGCCGACTTCGTCAAGGTGGGCATCGGCGGCGGCTCGATCTGCATCACGCGCGAGCAGAAGGGCATTGGCCGCGGCCAGGCCTCCGCGCTCATCGACGTGTGCGCCGAGCGCGACCGCTACTTCGAGGAGACTGGCATCTACGTGCCCGTTTGCTCCGACGGCGGCATCGTCTACGACTACCACATGACCCTTGCCCTTGCCATGGGCGCCGACTTCCTCATGCTGGGCCGCTACTTCGCCCGCTTTGACGAGAGCCCCACGAGGCGCCTCTCGGTCAACGGCTCCTACGTCAAGGAGTACTGGGGCGAGGGCTCCGCGCGCGCTCGCAACTGGCAGCGCTACGACCTCGGCGGCAAGAAGGGCCTCACCTTCGTGGAGGGCGTCGACTCCTACGTGCCCTACGCCGGCCCGCTGCACGAGAACGTGCAGGGCTCGCTTACCAAGGTGGTGCACACCATGTGCAACTGCGGTGCGCTCGACCTGCCCGAGCTGCGCGACAAGGCGAAGCTGACGCTGGTGTCTGCCACCTCGCTCGTCGAGGGTGGCGCGCACGACGTCATGCTGAAGGACTCCAACCCCGACGGTCTGAACTTCCACGCGTAAGGCTGGCGCGGGCTAGCTACAGCGTGCGGTAAGACGCGATGCGGCGGGGTGGGGGAGCCTACCCCGCCGCTTGTTTTCATGACGTGCAGCGAGGACCGTCCCCGTTGCACGCGCGGGGAGATGTCGCGCGCATACGCGCACGTGGTTGGCTATAATTTGACAATTGTGCAAATGATGAGTTGTTGGGGCGCGAGCGCTCGCAACACGGCAGAAAGGCAAGGCACGTGGACGGTGAGAAGACCATTCCGGCATATGATGCCGAGGCCATAGAGCTCAAGTGGCAGAAGGTTTGGGAAGAGCAGGACACCTTCAAGGCGCGTGACGACTCGCAGCGCCCCAAGAAGTACGTCCTCGAGATGTTCCCGTATCCCTCGGGTGACCTGCACATGGGTCACGCGCGCAACTACACCATCGGCGACGCC
>CACXFC010000214.1 GCA_902766835.1 uncultured Coriobacteriaceae bacterium
AGATACCCCTACGAGGTTATGATGGCGCGCTGCAGCCAGCGGTCGCGCAGGAGACGCCACAGGAAGAGAGCGCCGCGCACGCACAGCTCGAAGGCCATGACGCACCACACGCCCACAAGTCCCCAGACGGGTGCGACCAGGCTCATCAGCGTGATGCGCACGCCCCACATGGAGGCGAGCGAGATGATCGACGGCACCAGCGTGTCCCCTGCCCCGCGCAGGGCGCCAGCGGCCACCATCGATGCCGCGAAGAGCGGCTCGGCAAAGGCCTCGATGCGCAGCACCTGCACGCCAAGGGCACGCACCGCCTCGTCTGGCGTGAGCATGGCCATGATCTGCGGAGCAAGCACGAACATCAGAAAACCACTTGCCGACATGACCAGCATGCCCACAAGGGTGGCAAGCCGCGCAAAGGAGCGGGCGAGGTCCTTGCGCCCTGCGCCAAGCGTCTGGCCAACGAGTGTCGTGGCTGCCGCCTCGATGCCCACGCCTGGCATGTAGCAGACCGCCTCAGCCGTGATGGCCAGCGAGTTTGCGGCAACGGCAACCACGCCAAGCGGCGCCACAATGGCCGTGCAGGCCACATAGGCGGCGCTGGTCACGCCGCGCTCCACAAACATGGGCCAGCACATGCTCCATGCCGGGCGCAGCGTGGACATCTGCGGCATCCAGGTACCGCGCTCGCGCAGCGCCAAGCGCTCCGAGCGTACGAGCGCGCTCCACAGCAGAAGGCCAGCCGTCACCGTCTGCGCAAGCAACGTCCCCAGTGCCGCACCTGCCACACCCAGGCCCGCGCACGGGACGTGCAGGTTCAACCCCCACAGATGCACGTCCCAGCCGTCCCGTATCAGCAGGGCATTGAAGCACACGTCAAACACGCAGGACAGCACGTTGAGCAGCGAGGGAGTGCGCATGTCACCGCTGCACTGCAGCATGCCGGTGCCCAGGCGCGCCATGGTGAGGGGAACGAGCGCGCAGGAGCACACCAGCACATAGCGCGAGGCGTCCTCGTAGAGCTCGGGCGCCGCACCAAGCCAGCGCGGGATGTGGCTGGACAGCGCGACGCCCAATCCCGCCAGAAGCACGCCAAATACCAGCAGCACCACAATGGCCTGACGCAGCACGTTGCGCGCATCGCGGTCGCGCCCCGCGCCAATCAGCTGGGCCACCTGCACGGTAAAGCCCATGGCGGCGCTCATGGCCAGGCCATCGAGCAGCCAGATGCTCGACTCCACAATGCCGATGGAGGCCGTGGCATGGGCGCCAAGGCTGCCCACCATCGCCGCATCGATGTATTGCATGAGGGTCGTTGAGAGCTCGGCCAGGATGGCCGGCGCGCTCAGCGAAAGCACCGTTGCAACCATGCTCCTGCGCGTGGGCGTCGCACCCGCGCGCATCGCGTCTATGTCAAGCGTCCCAGCGTGCACGGCCCTCCTCACGTCACGGCCTTACACCATACCCGATTCTGCTGTGTCAGGGGTGTGCCAACACCCCGTCCCCCTGACACACCCCTGACGAGGGGCAACTAAGGGACACGCCCTTTTTTGCCCCGCGGGGCAAAAAAGGGCGTGTCCCTTAGTTGCCCCCTAGCTGCCCACCTCTATCGCATGGCCCCGCGACTTGGCAAATCCCCGTGAACAATCAGCCACAAATCCCGCGCGGCGCACCCGCACAGGTACAATAAATGCCGCTTCGTACGACCCCGCTTTCATCACCGGAGGCATCATGACCAAGATTGCAATGACCACACCGCTTGTCGAGATGGACGGCGATGAGATGACGCGCGTCATCTGGCAGATGATCAAAGACGAGCTCATTTGTCCCTTCGTCGACCTCAAGACCGAGTACTACGACCTTGGCCTTGAGGAGCGCGAGCGCACGAAGGACCAGGTCACCGTCGACTCCGCCGAGGCCACCAAGCGTCTGGGCGTGGCGGTCAAGTGCGCTACCATCACCCCCAATGCCGCACGTGTGGAGGAGTACCAGCTCTCCAAGATGTGGAAGAGCCCCAACGGCACCATCCGCGCCATCCTCGACGGCACCGTCTTCCGCACGCCCATCATCGTGAAGGGCATCGAGCCCTACGTGCGCACCTGGAAGAAGCCCATCACCATCGCCCGCCATGCCTACGGCGACGTGTACAAGAACTGCGAGCTGCGCATTCCCGCACCGGGCAAGGTCGAGCTGGTCTACACGCCCGCCGACGGGAGCGACGAGGTTCGCGCAACCGTGCACACCTACGACGAGCCGGGCATCGCGCAGGGCATCCACAACCTCGACTCCTCCATCGAGAGCTTCGCGCGTGCAAGCTTCGAGTACGCCCTCTCCACCAAGCAGGACCTCTGGTTTGCCTCGAAGGACACCATCAGCAAGACCTACGACCACCACTTCAAGGATGTCTTCCAGGACATCTTTGACGCCGAGTACAAGGAGCGCTTCGAGGCCGAGGGCATCGAGTACTTCTATACGCTCATCGACGACGCCGTCGCGCGCGTCATCCGCTCGGAGGGCGGCTTCATCTGGGCCTGCAAGAACTACGACGGCGACGTGATGAGCGACATGCTCTCCACCGCCTTTGGCAGCCTGGCCATGATGACCTCGGTGCTGGTGTCGCCCAAGGGCTACTTCGAGTACGAGGCCGCCCACGGCACCGTGCAGCGCCATTACTATAAGCACCTTGCCGGCGAGGAGACCTCGACCAACTCCGTGGCCACCATCTTTGCCTGGTCGGGCGCGCTGCGCAAGCGCGGCGAGCTGGACGAGCTACCCGAGCTCGTGGCCTTTGCCGACCGTCTTGAGCAGGCCACCATCGACACCATCGAGGCGGGCCAGATGACCGGCGACCTCGCCGCCATCACCACCATCGAGAACCCGCAGAAGCTCAACACCCGCGACTTCATCCTCGCCATCGCCGAGCGCCTGAAGGCTTAGGGCGCACCATCCCAGCGAACACGGGAGGGGCCATCTTTTACAGATGGCCCCTCCTTTTCTAGCTAGGCTTGTTGTACGAAGGTGCTACCGCTCGACTCCCACGCCACGCGCCACGTTGCCGATGAAGTCGCGCGCGTTGGTCACGATGGTCGTGGCCGAGAGGCTTCCGCGGTCGCGCAGTTTGTTGACGGCAAACTCCGTTGCATCCACCGCATAGAAGAACTTGGGGCGCACGTTGCCCTCCCCGTCCACGCAATACGACGCGGCGAGGTTGCCGGTGGCAATGCTGTGCAGCATCGTGGCCATGCAGATGATGGTGGTCGCCTTGCGGATGAGCGCATACATCTCGTCCTGCGCGTCGTAGGCGTCACCAATCACCTCGGGAAGGGGGCCGTCGTCGCGGATGGAGCCGGCCAGCACAAAGGGCACGTCGTGCTTTACCAGCGCATACATGATGCCGTCCCGCACATTGTGGTCTTCGACGAACTGCTTGATGGAACCCGAGCGCCGCACCTCGTTGATGATGTCGATGTGGTGGTAGTGCCCGCCCGCAATGGACTCCTGCGTGTAGATGTCCTGGCCAAGTGCAGTGTGCAACACCGCTCCCTCGAGGTCGTGCGTGGCGAGGGCGTTGCCACCCATCACGCCGTCCACGTAGCCGGCCTCGATCATGGCCTGCATGGAGCGGCGAGCCCCGGCGTCGAAGGTGAAGGCCGGACCCATGACCCACAGCACGTTGCCACCCGTTGCCTTCTCGTATTTGAGCAGCTCAACCAGGCGGTCGTAGTCGCGCGAGTACGACGTCTCGCGGCTGCGGCCCTGGCGGAAGGCAAACTGGTCTCCCGAGGACTCCGCGTCGGTCTCGAAGCCACGCGACCACACCACGATGCCGTCGTCACCGTGCTCGGAGCGGCCAAGCGCCACACGGTCGCCCACACGCAGATCGCGCGGAGGCACGACCTCAAGGTGCCCCTTCGCCGTGAGGCGCACCGCGTCGTCCATCATGATGTCGCGCAGCAGCAGCCACTTGCCGTCAACCTTGTAGTACTCGGGGTGCATCGATGTGCTGTGAAAGCCTGCCGGAGCCACGCCGTCCATGTCGCATACCGCCCACTGAACGTCGGGCACGCGCTGGTAATACGGCTTATCGAAATCTGGAGCAACATAGGCAGGCATAGAGAAGGCCATGGCAACCTCCGTGTAATCTGAATAGCAAGCTCATAGCTTGATACCTCAATTTGTTAGAACTGGTCAATCAGCTCCACCAAATAGCAACCAAAGCGACTCATTGCGAAGAGCGGGGCGATACCCCGGCCCCAAAAGATGAATCAGGGAAGCTTGCGACAGGTGGTCGCTTGCGTGCCAAGGGGAAGGCTTCCCTTTGGCACGCCACGGCTTCGGTTTGCGGCAATTAGGGGACACGCCCTTTTTTGCCCCGCGGGGCAAAAAAGGGCGTGTCCCCTAATTGCCGCACGTCGCAAGGCATCGTATCAAATGCTATACTAAGCGCACGCAATTATCTTGTGCACGATTATCTAAGGATAAACAATGTCTAACATTGCTGAAGAATTCAACCCGCTTGGCCTCGACAACCAGCTCTGCTTCCCGCTGTACGCCGCCTCTCGCGAGCTCACGAGACTCTACAAGCCCTTCCTTGACCCGCTGAACCTCACCTATCCGCAGTATGTGACCATGATGGCGCTATGGGAGCACGACGGCGTGAAGGTGGGCGAGCTGGGAAGTCGCCTGCATCTTGACTCGGCAACGCTCACTCCCCTGCTCAAGCGGCTTGAGGCCCACGGGTACGTGACCCGCATGCGCTCGCAGGAAGACGAGCGCGCCGTCATCGTCTCGCTCACCGACGAGGGCCGTGCCTTGCGCGAGCGGGCCATCAAGGTCCCCGCGTGCATGGCGAGCTGCCTCGCCCTCGACCCCGAGGACGCCATCCAGCTCAAGGCGCTGCTCGAGAAGCTCCTCGCCAGCATGGCACAATAGCACCGGTAGCCCACAACGCCGCGGCACCCCTGCCGCACTTGGGACACTTCCGCCGGAGGCATTTGTCCCACTGCGAGATTTTTTCGCAGTGGGACAAATGCCTCCGGCGGAAGTGTCCCAAGTGCGGCAGGGGTGCCGCGGGCGGGGCGAAACAGGTCTGAAAGACCGCGCTACAGCTCGGTTGAGGTGGTCTCGCTCGTCGTGGGTTCGCTTGCCATCGTCTTGGTCAGGTCATAGACGTTCGACGTCGTGGACGGCTGCGCCTCAAAAGCGCCGGTGGTCGCGGGAACATCGTAGACCGGAGCCGGCGCAGGAGCGGGCAAATCGCCCTGGTCCTTCACCACGCCACCTGCAACCAACACGCGCGTGACAAAGAACATGAGCAGGCCGGCAATGACGCACATCCCGTTGACGGCAAAGCTCATGACGGCCATGGGAGAGCCGCCCTTGCGAATGGCCTCGGCAATCATGAAGCCGTTGCCCACAAGCGTGGGCAGAAAGCCCAAGAGAATCACGAGGATCGAGATGAACCTCATCTGCTTGAGCTGGCCAGTCCTAAACGCGTCGCCGGTCTTGGACATCTTGCCAAACATGAGCAGGGCAATGATGCCCATGAGCACGAAGAGAATCGCCTTCGTGACGCACTCGGCGAAGGCGAGGGTCGTGTTGCTCATGGTTGGGACGACGACGTACAGCACCGACCACACGAAGTCGGGCAGCTTGACGTTCGTGAATATCAGGGCGGCAATGCCCGCATGGAACAGGCCTGCCAGAAGAAGCAGAACCGACGCAATGGTTCCGGCCTTGCATGCCTTGCGCATGCGATCCAGCGCCACTTCTCTGCCAACGTAATCCGTCATGATGTGAACCTCCAAACACACACGAGGGGCACCCCCGCGCCTTTCCTACCGTAGATACCTAGTGCATGGCGCTCTCAGGCAGATCGATCTTGCGATATTTTATGCCGCAGCGGTCGAGCACCGCCTTGGCAATCTGGTTGCCAATGGTGCCGTCGTACTTGTCGTCGAGGTAGACCACCTCACCAATACCGGCCTGTACCAGCGTCTTTGCGCATTCCTGGCACGGGAACAGCGTGACGTAGACCGTAGCCCCACTCATGTCCTTGAGCGAGCCGCGGTAGTTGAGAATGGCGTTTGCCTCGGCATGAATCACGTAGCTGTGCTTGTCGTGCAGCGGGTCGTCGGAGGCGCCCCACGGAAACTCGTCGTCGCCAAGGCCCATGGGCGTGCCGTTGTACCCCACCGAGAGGATGCGGTGGTCGCCATCGGCAATGCAGGCGCCAACCTGCGTATTGGGATCTTTACTCCTCATGCTTGCGGCGATGGCCACCCGCATGAAGAACTCGTCCCAAGAGATGACGTCAGCACGCTTTCCTGGCATGGCATCCTCCTCGCTCAAACTGCCGAACAGAATCATCATAGTAGAGCGAGCGCATTCAAAGCGCAGGTAGTTGGCCAGCGTTAGCCCCATTGCCGCAACTGCGTGGCACTGGGGCGCAAACCGCAGTCCACACGTTTGCGGTCTAGGCGCCACGCATATGTCATGTAAGGGGTCGGCGTCCTTGCTCAATATTTACAGGATGCCAATCTGGTATCATTTCATACTATGGGATTTTTGCGCCAATAAATCAGATAGGGGGTTTGATTCCATGCAAAAGAAAATCAGCAAGCTGCCGTTCAAGGGGACAAAAGAGCAGGAGGAACAGCTCAAGGCCGTGATCGCCGAGTACTGCAACGACAAGAGCAATGTCATGGTCGTCATGCAGAGGGCTCAGGACATCTACGGCTACCTGCCCATCGAGGTGCAGGAAATGATCGCCGAGGGAATGGGTGTGCCTCTGGAGAAGGTCTACGGCGTGGCAACGTTCTACGCCCAGTTCGCCCTCTCTCCCAAGGGCAAGTACAACATCTCCGTCTGCCTCGGCACCGCGTGCTACGTCAAGGGCTCCGGCGACGTCCTCGAGAAGCTCAAGGAGAAGCTGGGCATCGATGTGGGCGAGTGCACCGAGGACGAGAAGTTCTCCCTCGAGGCCTGCCGCTGCATTGGCGCCTGCGGCCTGGCACCCGTCCTCACCGTCAACGACGAGGTCTACGGACGTCTCGTGACCGACGATGTTGACAAGATCCTGGCCAAGTACGCCGACTGACCGTCGAAGTAACGTGACGCGCTACGCGTAGAGGGACTACAAACCATGAAAATCTCGATGATCAGGGATCTTTTGGGCGCAGAGGTTCTGTGCTGTGAGGAAAGTCTCGACAACGACGTCTTTTCCGCATGCGGAAGCGACATGATGAGCGACGTGCTCGCCTACGTCAAAGACCAGGCCGTGCTGCTCACGGGCCTCGTGAACCCTCAGGTTATCAGGACGGCCGAGATGATGGACATGAAGTGCATCGTGTTCGTTCGTTCCAAGAAGCCCACGCCGGCCATGGTTGAAATGGCTGCCGATGACGGTATCGTCATGATGGCCTCGGACATGAGGATGTACGACGCCTGCGGCACGCTCTACGTAAACGGACTCATAGGGACGGCCGTCCATGTCTGAGCCGCTTATTTTCCACTTCGACGTAGACGGCGAGAACTTCACGTCTGCCGGTCAGGCCTCCACGCAGGTCAAGAAGAACCTGCGTCAGCTGGGCCTGTCGCCCGACATCATTCGTCGCGTCTCCATTGCCATGTATGAAGGCGAAATCAACATGGTCATTCATGCCAACGGCGGAACCGCCGATGTCATAGTGACCGAGGACTACATAGAGATCATCCTTGCAGACAAGGGACCTGGTATCCCAAACGTAGAGCAGGCAATGCAGGAAGGGTTCTCCACCGCAACGGACAGCATTCGCTCCCTGGGCTTTGGTGCCGGCATGGGCCTTCCCAACATGAAGCGCTACACCGACACGATGGAGATCGACACCATGGTTGGGGTGGGAACCACCATCACCATGTATGTCTACCTCTAGGCAGCTGCCAAGGGCGGAGGCCAGATGACAAGTAGCACATACGAGCACTCGGTGCGGTTGGAAGTAAGCAGGTGCATGGGCTGCACGACCTGTCTCAGGAGATGCCCCACCGAAGCGATCCGCATCGTTGACGGACACGCAAAGATTAACGAGGCACGCTGCATCGACTGCGGCGAATGCATCCGCGTGTGCGAATATCAGGCCAAGAAAGCCGTGGTCGGCAAGCTAGAGGACATGGATGGCTTCCGCTACAAGATTGCCCTGCCGTCGCCTTCGCTTTATGGCCAGTTTGACAACCTGGACGACGTTGACTACGTGTTGGACGGCCTCCTCAAAATGGGTTTTGACGACGTCTTCGAGGTGGCAAAGGCCGCCGAGCTCGTGAGCGCCTACACCCGTCTTTACCTCAAGACGGAGGGCGTCAAGCTGCCGGTAATCAGCTCCGCCTGCCCCACAGTCGTGCGTCTGATCGCGCTGCGTTTCCCGTCGCTCAACGACAACGTGCTGCACATGCTTCCGCCCATGGAGATCGCGGCCAAGCTCGCCCGTAAAAAAGCCAAGGAACAGCATCCCGAGCTTGAGGACGGCGAGATTGGCGTGTGCTTCATCTCACCTTGCCCCGCAAAGGCAAGCTACGTGAAGAACGGCTTTGCCGACTACAAGAGCAACATCGATGTGGTCGTCTCCATGAGCGACGTGTACTTCAACCTGATCAGCAAGATGTCGCGCAGCGGCGAATCGCAGATTTCGACGGAGTCCGGCATGATTGGCATCGGCTGGGCCAGCTGCGGCGGGCAGGCCACGGCACTCTTTAACGACGAGTACATCGCAGCAGATGGAATTGAGAACGTCATCAACGTGCTTGACCAGATAGAGGATGGCAACATATCGAACGTCAAGTTCATTGAGCTCAACGCGTGCACGGCAGGCTGTGTAGGCGGGGTACTCACCGTGCAGAACCCCTACATCGCCAAGAGCAGGCTCCAGTCGCTCAGGCGCTACCTGCCCGTGTCCATGAACTTCCTCACACCCGAAGAAGAGAAGTACATCCCCGAGCTCTACCTGTTTGACGAGCTCCCGGAGTACGAACCCATATCTCTTCTCTCGCACAGCATGGCCGAGTCCATGAGGATGATGGCAGACATCCAGACGCTGCACGATTCGCTCCCGGGCATCGACTGCGGCGCATGCGGAGCACCAAACTGTCGGGCATTGGCGGAGGACTGCGTGAAGGGCCTCGCCCACATGCAGGACTGCAAGATTATTTTCTAGAGGGTGAGGTGATCGCATTGCTGGTTAAAGAGCTACTCTCACACGGGTTTGAGGCGGTGTCTTTGCCCGATGGCGAGCGCGAGATTGACGGCGTCTATATTGGCGACCTGCTGAGCTGGGTCATGGGCCGCGCGCAGATGGACAACGCGTGGATCACCATCATGACGAACGTGAACGTGATTGCCGTCGCCAGCCTTGCCGATACCTCATGCGTAATTCTGGCCGAGGGAGTGGAGATGCCCGAAGACATCGTGCAAACCGCTCTCGAAAAGGAGGTCAACATCCTGCGCAGCAGCAAGCCCATCTATGAGACCGCTCTGCAGCTCGCCGAGCTCATCTCCTGAGAGTCCCGACGGCCATGACCAAGTTCTACTACGACCTCCACGTACACTCTTGCCTCTCCCCTTGCGGAGATGCGGACAACACGCCCAACAACCTGGCGGGCATGGCGTTTCTCAACGGCGTGCGCATCATGGCACTCACCGACCACAACACTTCGAGGAACTGCCCGGCCTTCTTTGCGGCGGCGGAGCGCTACGGCATCATCCCCATTGCGGGAATGGAGCTCACCACCTCTGAAGACATTCATGCGGTGTGCCTGTTCGAGACGCTCGATGATGCGCTGGCCTTCAACGACGAGGTTGACACGAGGCGCGTGCGCGTGAAGAACCGTGAGGACATCTTTGGCGAGCAGCTGATACTCGACGAGAACGACGAGGTCATAGGCCACGAGGAAGACCTTCTCATCAACGCAACCACCATTGCGCTTGACGAGGCGCCGCAGATTGCCGCGAAGTACAACGGAATCTGCTATCCGGCGCACATCGATCGCCCGGCAAACGGGGCCATCGAGATTCTTGGTGACTTCCCGCACTATGTGGGGTTTCACCTGGCCGAGTTGCACGACCAAAGCAACAAGGACGCCTATGTAAGCAAATATGGGCTGCAGAACATCCGGCTTCTGTTCAGTTCTGACGCCCATTACCTGGATCAGCTCAGGGAAGGCACGGACAACGACTGGTTTGAGGTCGATGACGAGCCCTTCAATGCCGAGCGCATCCGTCATGAACTATTCGAAGACCTTAGGTCTAGTTAGTACTGGTATCAAGATGAAAGAGCTTTCGCTGAACATCCTGGACGTGGCCGAGAACTCCGTGAAGGCAGGGGCGTCGCTGACGCAGATCCTGCTGACGGAGGAAGGCGACGTGCTGACCCTCGAGATCGTGGACGACGGCTGCGGCATGAGCGAAGACGTCGTGCGCTCCGTGACCGACCCCTTCTACACCACCAGGACTACCAGGAAGGTGGGAATGGGTATCCCCCTGCTCAAGCTTGCGTGCGAGCAGACGGGCGGCAAGCTCACGATCACGTCGGTCACGCAGGAGGAGAATCCTGCAGAGCACGGCACCCACGTGACGGCAACGTTCAACAAGAACCATATCGACTTCACGCCACTCGGCGACGTAAGCTCCTCGATCCTGACCCTCATTCAGGGTCACCCCGACACCGACTTCTTGTTCCGTCATCAGATAGACGGTCGTGTTGTGGAGCTGGACACCAGGGAGCTCCGAGAGGTGCTAGAGGATGTACCGCTGAATAGCTATGATGTTATGAGATGGATTGGGGGGAATCTGCAAGAGCAGTATGAGGAACTGTCGGATGACGGTCATAGTGGAGAGGAATGAGTATGAAGTCACTTGCTGAGTTGCAGGCAATTAAGAACCGGATGAAGGACAAGGTCGTCCTGCGTGATGGAATGGAGGGCGCACGCGTTGTTGTTGGCATGGCAACTTGCGGCATCGCAGCTGGCGCTCGCCCCGTTCTGAACGCCTTCGTTGAGGGCGTCAACAAGGAAGGCCTGGAGGGCAAGGTCACCGTCACGCAGACCGGCTGCATTGGCATCTGCCAGTACGAGCCCGTTGTCGAAGTCTTCGAGCCCGGCAAGGAGAAGGTCACCTACGTCAAGATGAATCCCGAGAAGGCCCAGGAGGTCATCGAGAAGCATCTCAAGGGCGGCCATGTTATCGGCGAGTACACCATCGGCGCTGTTTCGGCATAAGTTAGGAGGTTTATTGTGATTCGTTCACAAGTCCTTATCTGCGGCGGCACC
>CACXFC010000215.1 GCA_902766835.1 uncultured Coriobacteriaceae bacterium
CCCCAAGGCACGCGCGTGTGCGAAAACCGAACCCGGGGCCCACGCATGTGCGAAAGCCGGAGCCCAAGGCACGCGCGTGTGCGGAAGCCGGAGCCGGGTGTGTCAGCACCTCCGTCCCCCTGACACACCTCAGTGCATGCTTTCCGTTCCGTCAGTGCACAGATTCGCCGCTCGCGCGTTTCTCGGGCCTGCAACAGTGGTATGGTAATGCGGTTAAACCTCCGAGGAACGGAAGTACAACCTATGGCACGAGACAACAATTCGTCGCCCAAGACGGGCGTCGACCGCTGGAATGCGACGGAGAAGTCCTCTTCCCGCACGTCGCGCCAGCCCAAGAGCAAGGGGGGCAGCCGCCCCCGCAATCCCCAGCTGCGCCGCTATCAGTTCACCCTGCTGGCCCTTGTGGTCTTGCTGGTGGTCTGCGCCGTGGGCTTCATGCCCCCGGCAGAGCGCATCACCCAGGGCCTCGACATCCGCGGCGGCGTGTCGGTGATCCTGTCGGCCACCAAGACCGACGGCTCGGCTCCCTCCGCCGACGAGATGGCAACGGCCACGGCCATCGTGCAGAACCGCGTGAACGCGCTGGGCGCTGCCGAGACCTCCGTCCAGCAGCAGGGCACCAACTCCATCCTGGTGCAGATCCCCGGCGCCACTAACGCCGACGCGGCCGTCAAGACCATCGGCCAGACGGGCCACCTCGAGTTCGTGCGCCTCGACGCCATCGGCGATGCAGACGCGCTGGCCAAGATCAGCGCCGGCACCCAGGACGTCAAGCTCAAGGAGGGCACCTACACCGCCTTCATGGACGGCTCGTCCATCAAGAACTCCGCCGTTGCCCAGGCAAGCAACTCGGCAACCGGCGCCTACGCGGTCAACGTCTCGCTCGACAGCGACGGCGCGAAGAAGTTCGCAGAGGTGACCAGCGAGCTTGCTCCCACGCACGGCCAGATTGCCATCGTGCTCGACGGCGTGGTCAACTCCGCTCCCGCCGTGCAGAGCGTCATCTCCGACGGCAACGTCTCCATCACCGGCAACTTCACGCTTGACGAGGCCAAGGGCCTGAAGACGGTCCTCGACTCCGGCTCGCTGCCCGTGACCCTCAGCTACTCCGAGAGCCGCGTGGTTGGCCCCACGCTGGGTCAGGACTCGCTGCGCCAGGGCATCTTCGCCATCGGCATCGGCGCGGTCATCGTCATCGCCTACCTGTTCTTCTTCTACCAGGGCCTGGGCCTGCTCACCATGGGCTCGCTCGCGGTCTTTGGCATCATCTACCTTGGCCTGCTCGCGCTGCTCTCGCGCATGGGCGCCTTCGCGCTCACGCTGCCGGGCCTGGCGGGCGTGGTGCTCACCACCGGCTCCGCAGCCGACTCGTCGATCCTGGTCCTCGAGCGCTTCCGCGAGGAGGTCCGCATGGGCCGCTCGGTGCGCAACGCCGCCATCGGTGGCACCAAGGAGGGCATCTCCACCTCGCTCGACGCCGACGCCGTGCAGCTCGTCACCGCACTGGCGCTGTTCTTCATGGCAGTGGGCCCGGTCAAGGGCTTCGGCCTGACCACGGCGCTGGGCATCCTGTGCGACCTCGTCACGATGTTCCTCTTCAAGGCACCGGCCCTCAGGCTGCTGGGCTCCGGCACTATCCAGGCGCACCCCAAGTTCTGGGGCATCGCATCCGACCTCGCCGAGGCGGAGGAGCTGAAGCAGGAGATGGCCGCGGCGGATGCCGCATCGAAGAAGGGGGGTGTGGCTCATGCGTAACCACTTCTCCTTCGAGATTCCCTTCATGAAGTATCGCAAGCCACTGCTGACGCTGTCGGCAATCATGACCATCATTGCCATCGTGGGCCTCATCGTGCGTGGCCTGACCTTTGGCATCGAGTTCCAGGGCGGCACCGAGATCGACTTCAACGACACCGGCAAGATCACCATCGGGCAGATGCGCGACGCCCTGGTGGACGCCGGCGAGGTTGACCCCACCGTGCAGACCACCGTTGCCTCCGACGGCGAGGCCGGCTTCATCGTGCGCTCCGACACCACCGACCCCAACACGGCCAACACCCACGCCAAGGACGCCGCCGCGGCACTGGGCCTGTCCGAGGACAACTACAACGTGACCACCATCGGCCCCGACTGGGGTGCCGACGTCACGCGCTCCTCGCTCATGGCCTTCGGCTTGGCCATCCTGCTCATCATTGGCTACGTCTCCATCCGCTACGAGTTCAAGATGTCCATCACCGCGGTCATCGCGCTCGTGCATGACATGGTCATCATCCTGGGCATCTACGCCTGGACGCAGATCCCGGTGACCCCGAACGTGGTGGCCGCCCTGCTCTCCACCATGGGCTTCTCGCTCTACGACACGGTCGTCGAGTTCGACCGCACCAACGACAACGCCAAGACCCTGCGCGATGGCATCCATCGCACCTACTTCCAGATCTGCAACTTCTCGATCAACGAGGTTGTGGTGCGTTCCATCAACACCACCATCACCACGTTGGTGCCCGAGCTCTGCATGTACTTCTTTGGCGGAGCAACCCTCAAGGACTTCGCCTTCGCCATGATCCTGGGCGAGATCCTGGGCACCTACTCGAGCTACGCGGTTGCCACGCCGCTGCTGGCCATCTGGAAGACGCGCGAGCCTCGTTGGGCCAAGCTCGAGGCCAAGTACGGAGACGATAAGATTGCCGAAGCCACGCCCGTAGCGGACGTGTAGTCGTGGGCGGGCTGATAGGCAGCAAGCGTTGGGACGTGCTGTCAGCTGACGGCGAAGCCGAGAGGCGGCTCGTCGAGGCGCTTGCCATCTCTCCTTTGGTGGCTCGTGTGCTGGTCGCGCGCGGCTTTGTGGAGGTAGAGGAGGCTCGCGCCTTCCTCTCGCCCTCGCTCGAGCGCGACTGGTGCGACCCGCTGCTCATTCCCGGCATGGCCGAGGCTGCAGACCGCCTTGAGTTGGCAATCTCGCGCGGCGAGACCATTGCCGTCTTCGGCGACTTCGACGTGGACGGCATGAGCGCCACCTGCCTGCTCACCTTGGGCCTGCGTGACTTGGGCGCCAACGCACACCCCTTTATACCCAACCGCTTTGGCGAGGGCTATGGCCTCTCCGAGGAGGCCCTCGCACGCGTCATCGAGGGCTGCCACCCGTCTCTGGTGGTGACCGTCGACAACGGCATCGCCGCCGCGCGCGAGGTGGAATGGCTGCTGGAGCAGGGCCTCGACGTGGTGATCACCGACCACCACGAGCCGGGCGACCTCGTTCCGCAGGGCGTTCCCGTAACCGATCCGAAGCTCTGGCCCGAGTGCCCCTCGCGCGAGCTGGCTGGTGCCGGCGTTGCCCTCAAGCTCATCGACGTGCTGGGCCACCGCCTGGGTCAGCCCGAGCTGTGGCGTCGCTACACCGAGGTGGCCATGCTCGGGACCATCTCCGACATGATGCTGCTGCAGGGCGAGAATCGCGCGCTGGTGGCCGACGGCATCGCGCACATGCGGCGCACCTCGCGCCCAGGCATCGTGGCGCTTGCTGCCACGGCGGGCGTGGACATCACGCAGATCACGGCTGACGCCCTGCCCTTCTCGCTGGTGCCGCGCCTCAACGCGGCGGGGCGCATGGGTTCCACCGACGTGGCCTTCAACCTGCTCTACACCAACGACCCCGCCGAGGCCTCCATCCTGGCGGCCCGCCTTGAGCAGATCAACAACGAGCGCCGCGAGATAGAGTCGCAGCTCACCGAGGCCGCCCTTGCCGCAGCCAAGGCCACCTACGACGGTGGCCGCGCGGTGGTCATAGCGGGTGAGGGCTGGCACGAGGGCGTGAAGGGCATCGTGGCCAGCCGCATCACCAACACCTACCATGTGCCGGCCATCCTGTTCAGCATCACCGACGGCATCGCGCGCGGCTCGGGCCGCTCGGTGGGAACCGTCGACCTCTTCCATGCGGTTGAGCAGTGCTCCGACCTGCTGGTGCGCTTCGGCGGACACGCGGGGGCCGTGGGCGTCACGTGCGAGGTGGACAAGCTCGACGCCCTGCGCGCGCGTCTGGAGCAGATCATGGCCGAGCTGCCGGAAGACCAGTTCGAGGACCGCGGTGAGGTCTCTGCCGTGGTGTCGCTCTCGGAGATGACCATTGCGGGCATCGAGCAGCTTGACGTGCTGCAGCCCTTTGGCCAGGGAAACAAGAAGCCGCTCTTTGGCGTGCGCGGCGTGTGCATGCGCAACCGCGCCCGTGTGGGAGCCGGTGCCAACCACCTGCGCTTCCTTGCAACCGATGGCATCGACACCGTGGCGGCCATCATGTTCCGCACGCCCGACATCGAGCGCGCTGCCGCCTGCGACGAGGCGGTCGACCTCGTCTTCGATGCGGTGAACGAAACCTGGCAGGGGCGCACCAAGCCCAAGCTCATGGTGCGCGACATCCTCTATCGCGACGACAAGGCCGCACCTGCGGCGCCTGAGCAGACCTCGATTGCCGACTCACTCTTCGAGCGCGCCGAGCAGATACTCTCGCGCGATGCCTACGCGGGCATCGCCGAGGCGCAGAGCTTCGTGACCAAGGTGGTGGGTGTGACCTTCGAGGGCCGCCAGGCCGTGGTGTCGGCGCTGGTGGCCGGCCAGGAGCTGGTGGTTGCCCGCGACACGCAGAACCCGGTGGATGCCAACGCCATCGCGCTGCGCACGATGAGCGGCGCGCAGGTGGGGTTCCTCCGGCGCCAGATTGCCGCCGTGCTTGCGCCCAACCTTGACGGCGGCGTATGCTACCAGGCCTTCGTGAGCCAGGTGACCGGTGGGACGGAAGGCCGCTCCTACGGCGCCAACATCGAGGTCTCGCGCGAGGGGGCCATGGGTCCCGATGCCGCAGAGCTCGTGGCGCAGGCCAACGCGCGGCGCGAGCAGCTGCAGACGCTGTCGCCCCAGGCCTTGGACGAGGAGCTGCGCCAGGCGATGATCGGCACGCACGAGCTGCTGCCCGCCCAGGCGGCCGCGCTCGCACAGCTTGCCGAGGGCCGCTCCACGCTCTGTGTGATGGCCACCGGCCGAGGCAAGTCGCTCATCTTCCACATGCACGCCGCGCGCGAGGCCATCCTGCGCCACCGTGCGAGCATCTTCGTGTACCCGCTTCGCGCCCTGGTGGCCGACCAGTCCTACCATCTGGAGCAGTCGCTGGGCAAGCTGGGCCTTGTGGTGCGCGTGCTTACCGGCGAGACGTCGCAGGCAGAGCGCGAGGAGATCTTCGACGCCCTGCGCGAGGGCCTCGTGGACGTGCTGCTCACTACGCCGGAGTTCCTGGCCATCCATGCCGACCGCTTCGCTGCGGCCGGGCGCGTGGGATTCGTCGTCATCGACGAGGCGCACCATGCGGGAACCGCCAAGGGTGGCAACCGCAGCGCCTACATGCAGCTGCCGCAGGTGCGCGAGCAGCTGGGCGAGCCGGTGGTGCTGGCCGTGACGGCAACTGCGGCCGACGACGTGGCACGCGAGGTGTGCGCGCTTGCGGGCGTGGCCGCCTCCGACGTCATCGTGGACGCCAGCGTGCGCGCCAACCTCTCCCTGCGCGACTGTCGCGAGCTGCGCGACCGCGAGGCGGCGCTCGTCTCGCTGGTGGCCTCGGGCCAGAAGTGCGTGGTCTACGTCAACTCGCGCGAGCAGTCCGTCTCGCTCGCGCGCATGCTGCGCCGCTCCATCCCGGAGCTCGGACGCCAGATCTCGTTCTACAACGCGGGCCTCACGCGCGAGGAGCGCAACGCCGTGGAGGACGCGTTCCGCTCCGGCGAGCTGACCTGCATCGTCTCTACCAGCGCCTTTGGCGAGGGCGTCAACCTGCCCGACATCCGCCACGTGGTGCTGTATCACCTGCCGTTCGGCGCTATCGAGTTCAACCAGATGAGCGGCCGGGCGGGGCGCGACGGGGCGCCGGCGCAGGTGCACCTGTTCTTCGGCGAGCGCGACGCGCGCATCAACGAGCATGTCATCGCGGGCTCGGCGCCCTCGCGCGACGACCTGGTGACGCTGTACCGCACGCTGATGACGCTCTCCCGCCGCGCCAGCTCCGAGGGTACCGGCGACGCCTCGTTCAACATCACCAATGCCGAGATTGCCGCCTACGCCGTGCAGGTCGACCCGCGCACGAGCCTCGACGAGCATTCCGTGTCGTGCGGCATCTCGGTCTTCCGCGAGCTTGGCTTCCTCGAGACCTCCGGTCATGGAACCGCTCGGAGAATCAGGATGGTCGCCGACCCGCCGCGCATGGACTTGGAGCGCTCCACGCGCTATCTTGAGGGACTACGTTCGCGAGACGCCTTCGCGGAGTTTCGCGACTGGGCGCTGCGGGCCTCGGCAGACGAGATGCTCGCACGCATCAACAGGCCCATTACCCCTGCCTTTGGGCGCGTGGTAGACGGCAGGTAGCGAGAGGGGGCACCATGGGTGAGACGCTGAGGACGCAGAACGAGCAGAAGCGCCATGGACCGGTACCTGGTGCCGACAACTGGCGTGTGCTGCAGGTGACCTGCGCAAACTACCTCGACTCCCAGGCAATGGACAAGATCAACCGTGCCTACGACTTCGCGCGCGAGTTCCACCGCAACCAGCGGCGGCGCTCCGGCGAGCCCTACATCAACCATCCCGTCGAGGTCGCCATCATCCTGGCCTCCGACCTGCACATGGACGAGGATCCCATCTGCGCGGCCATCCTGCACGACACGGTGGAGGACACCGACGCCACCCTCGACGACCTGGCCGAGCGCTTCGGCGAGACCGTCGCCGAGCTGGTTGACGGCGTCACCAAGCTCACGCAGGTGCAGGTCTCGTCGATGGACGAGAAGCAGGCGCTCAACCTGCGCAAGATGTTCCTCGCCATGAGCAAGGACATCCGCGTGCTGATCATCAAGCTGGCCGACCGCCTGCACAACATGCGCACCATGGCGGCCCTGCCGCCCGAGAAGCGCGCCCTCAAGTCGCGCGAGACGATGGACGTCTATGCGCCCCTGGCCGACCGCCTGGGCATCTCGTCCATCAAGTGGGAGCTTGAGGACCTCGCGTTCTTCTACCTGCTGCCCGAGGAGTACGAGCGCATCGCCCGCATGGTGCAGGAGTCGCGCGCCCAGCGCGA
>CACXFC010000216.1 GCA_902766835.1 uncultured Coriobacteriaceae bacterium
CTCGAGCTTCTTGCGGAAGATCTTCTCGTCGAGCATGTCCTGGATGCGCAGGCCCGTGCGGTTCATCTTGTCCATGTAGGTGGGGCCAACGCCGCGCTTGGTGGTGCCGATGAGGTTCTTTCCAAGCTTCTTCTCGTGGGCGCCGTCCAGGTCCTTGTGGTAGGGCATAACGATGTGGGCATTGCCGCTGATCTTGAGGTTCTCGCACGAGATGCCCTGCTCCTCGAGCATGTCGATCTCGCTCAGGACAATCTCGGGGTCGACGATGCAGCCGTTGCCAATGACAGGGTACGTGCCCTCATACATGACGCCCGACGGCACCTGGTGCAGTGCGAGCTTCTTGTCTCCTGCGATGACGGTGTGTCCGGCATTCGCGCCGCCTGCATAGCGGCAAACCACGTCAAAGTCACCAGAGATGAGGTCGGTTACCTTACCCTTGCCCTCGTCTCCCCACTGCGTACCAACAAGCACTGAAGCAGGCATTGTTTCTCCTTGTCTTGAAAGCGTTACCGCCGCTTGCGCGGCATGTCAAAGTATACGGTACGAAGGCAAGACTCACGAAGCCGCCGCACAGCGTCCATGAAGTCGTTACGCAAGGGGTCATTTCAAAGGAGCGCGAGGCCGAGCCTGCAGACGCCTCCCGGCGCACGTTGGCTCGCCTTGCTCCACCCGAACTTCACCTGTGTCGGAGTTACGCTTGTTGCTAAATGACTATAGCCCCTCCCAAACCCTGCTGCGAGAGGCTTCGTAAAGACCGAGCCTTCTTGTGCCAGTCGATGGGAGCCTCTCTCAACATGATTTCAATCAATGTTTCAAAGAAGGCCTCTGCTCTCAAATCTGCTGGCACCAGTGCCTGCTTGTCAGAGGGAACGGATATAACATCTGACCCCTCATCCCAATCGACTAGTAGAAGGCAGGTTGCGTCGTAGACGTCTTGCGACAACGCCAATTGGTGCAGCATGTGCACCGCTTTCTCGAATGCTGACCTCTCATCCAAGATGGTTGACTTCACCAAGAAAAAGAACCCATGCGCTGCTAGTGGATAGCGTGCCCTCAGGTTTTTAGCGTCACCATAAGCTTCCTCAAACCTGTTGGGCAAATTTTTTCCAAAAGAGCCTCCCATAGTTTTGGTAGAGATGAGCAGCTCAGGACCACTAAGCCATGAGGACAATCCAACATCTACCTGCTTGACGTATACAGAACCCAATACGTTAGCGTTTGACGAACCAGCTTCTTTCATAAGTCGGCTGCCGACGCGGGCATCGCGCCGCGGGAGTTGGCTTGTTGCGCGAAGCAGTTCTGGGTCTAGCGCTCTTGGCTCTTCTAGACGAGGCCACAACCCCTCAAACCCCGCTCTCCCGAATTCTTGGGCTATCCACAGATCAATCGCACCGGCAAAACGCCCCGTCCGCACGTCTTCGCTAGATTGGATAGGTACCTTTAGTGCTTCGGCGAGCAGTTTATAGTCGAGGCATATTCTTCCGTCCTTGCCCCAAAAGGGCACCCTTTTGACTTTTGCAAGATGGGCACTCATGCACGCCGCTACATCGTGCATCTTATCTGACTTTGCCATCTTTCCCCCTAGCCCTCGACTTGGCAACTCTTCTATCTCGTAAGCAAGAAAGCAGCGAACCAGCTTCTTCGATTAGCGCCGCGCTCGCAATGCCTGCCTCAATCATCACCTCATCTACAACACGAGTAGCTAAATCACGCTTTCCCTGCGTTAAGAGCGCATCGACCTTGTCGTACCGCAATACAACCTTGGCTTGAATTCGTTCGGAGGTTTCCGCATTAGGCACTAAGGTCTTTGCCGCTTCTCGTGGTTCCAGTTTGAGAATGCCACCTCCATACGAACGCCCGTATACCTCCGCCGAGAGCTGTGACATCGTTGATAGGTATGCAAACGGCAAAACGATTCTGCCTATGTCACGAACGTCTTCATGCAGCGTAAGCCCGTGTACCGAATTAAGGTAAGCGAGACCTAAGCTATTGCGACAGATGTTTGGTCCAATCCCATTCATATAGGTCACAAACAGGTCACAGCCGCGAATTCCGGGCACGCGCCACCAAGGCTTACGTACACGGCATTTGTATCGTTCGCTTATTCCTTCCTGCTCACCCATTGCGATATAAGCACGCGCCTTTGCTGAAGGCTCATCGTGAGGGTAGAACAGCAGGACCCTTTTTCCTTCTTTGGCAAGGAAGCCCATATCATCCTCGCCAAACTGTAGCCTCCGTAAATGAGTCGACCGAGCCGGGCAAAGGCGTAGAACGTCACCTCTGCTCAACTCAAGCCTATGTATATCCTCCACTGAGAGGCAGAAATAGTCGTTTGCACCTGTAACCGCACCAAGTCTCAGACTTCCCCAGACATCGAGTGTGGAGGCCCCGGCAAATTCGCCCAACAGGGTAAGGGCCTGAGAACCGTGCTCACCTAGAGGCCATCTGCTTTCGCCAGCCACCGCACAAAAGGTGTTTCTTGGTGTGCCCAACCCCTCTAAATCATCCCGCTGCCATACTCGTATACCCGGGCAGACGTAACCGCGCTCCTCATAGCCACGAGCAATGAGGAGAACTACCTCCTCTTCGACTTCCGGGAACACCGCCCTTGAAAACAGATGGATGTCTACAGATTTAAAATGCGTTAGGAGATAGGCTCGTACTGGCGCCGCATAGTTGGCACTCATAATCTCTGCCGGCAAAACCATCCCAATGTTTCCCGATGGTCTGAGGAACGCACAGGCATGTATAAGGAACGGGGCCCATGAGGAAGCAAGGGAGCTCAAGTGAACGCCCTGGTCTGATGCGCGCTTCTGAGCTATCAAACGCTGCTCCCCCGCAAAGTCCTGATAGCGGATATAGGGGGGATTACCAACTACCACATCGTATGCTTGTGTTGGTTCAGCTAAAAAGAAATCCCCTTCCTTTATGGTTGGACGCATTCCAATCTCCGCCAAGCGAATCGTTGCCGCTTTGATAGTTTCTGCATGCAGCTCAAAGCCGTCAAGCTGCGCGTTAATCTCTTCACTTTGAGCACCAAGGCTTCTTAGTCGCAGCCCGGCAGCTTCGAGAAATGCACCCTCTCCACAAGCGGGCTCCAGTACTCGTTCACGAGGGTTAGTTATGAGTTCGCTGCAAAGATCAGTAGCTAGGAAGGCTGGCGTGAAAAATGCACCACGGCCCTTGCGTGCATAGGCACTATCTTGCGCATCTGTCAGTATCGAACCAAACGCCAAGCTTCCCTCATTCCATAGGCTACCGTTAACGTTTTACAGTCTACCCCACTCCAAAGACAGAAATTACAGTTATGATCGCCACCGCGCGAGGAGCACTCTCGCCGGAACCCTACATTCCAATAAATCCGAGACCGCACACCCGCACACTAAGGAGCCGTGGAGTTAAGTGTTCGAATTGGCACGAGGGCGAGCATGGTAACATGCGATGGGGGCGTACCCTTTAACGCAAGGGGTCATTTCAAAGGGGCGCGAGGCAATCAAGGGACACGCCCCTTTATGCCCCGCAGGGCAAAAAGGGGCGTGTCCCTTGATTGCCTGTCCTACTCCTCGCGGTGCATGTCGACTTCCACGAACTTCGTCGAGCCGGGCAGGAACATCAGGCTCACGATTCCCAGCGGGCCCGAACGGTTCTTGGCGATGATGAACTCCGTGACACCCATGTCGGGACGCTCCTCGCGCTCCGCCTCCTCCTCGGTCATCGAGCGGTCGAGCAGGATGACGATGTCGGCGTCCTGCTCGATGGAGCCAGATTCGCGCAGGTCGGAGAGCTGCGGGCGCTTGCCAAACTTGCCGGTGCGCGACTCGAGGCCTCGGTTGAGCTGCGAAAGCGCGATGACGGGCACGCCCAGGTCCTTGGCCATGATCTTGATGCCACGGCTCATCTCGGAGACCTCCGTGGCACGGCTGTCGGAGCGACGCTGACCAGGAGGCGGCGAGAGCAGCTGCAGGTAGTCGAGGATCACGACGCCGTTGGGCTTGTCGCGCAGCATACGGCGCGCCTTGGCCCTGATCTCGGTGACCGTCGTGCCTGGCGTGTCGTCAATCATGATGTCGAGCTGCGAGAGGTCGCGCGTGGCCTCCATGATGGTGGGCCACTGGTTGTCTTGGATGCGCGCGCCACGAATGGCAGACAGGGGAATCTTCGCCTGCGCGGAAAGCAGCCTCTGGGCAATCTCGATCTTGCTCATCTCGAGCGAGAACATGGCCACAGACGCGCCGTTTGCCGCCGCGTTGGTGGCGAGGTTCAGCGCGAACGAGGTCTTGCCCACGCCGGGGCGCGCGCCGATGACCACCATCTGGCCAGGACGCAAGCCCTGGAGGTGGTTGTCGATGCCGGGGTAGCCCGTGCGCACGCCCGTCGTTCCATCCGGATTGGCACACATCTCGCCCAGCTCGTTGTAAAGGTCGCCCATAATCTGTTCGAGGGGCTGGAAGGTGTTGTCGATGTCGCGCGTCGTGACCTCAAGCAGCATGGACTCGGCGCGGTCGACCACCTCTTTGGTGTCCTCCGGCGCATCGAAGGCCAGCGAGGTAATGCGCGCCGACGCGGCGATGATCTGGCGCAGCGTGGCATGGCGGCGCATGATATCCAGGTGATGGCGCCAGCTGGCCAGCGCGAAGGAGTTGCCGTTGAGCTCAAGCAGGTACTCCATGCCGCCAACGCGCTCAAGCGTTCCGTCGCTCTTGAGGTGGTCGGCCAGCGAGATGGGGTCAACGGGCATGCCACGGTCGAACATCGTGCACATGGCCAGGTAGATGATGCGATGCGAATAGAGGTAGAAGTCGTCACTCTTGACCGCAGACATGCACTCGTTCAGCACGTCCTGCGACAGCAGCATCGCGGCAAGAACCGAACGCTCCGCCTCAAGGTCGTGAGGCATGACGGCATTGTTGGTTGGGGCAAGGGCGTCCCCACCCTCGCGCGCGCCACCGTATCGTTGCCCGTCTCGTCTCTGATACTCAGGGGGCATGCTTCCTCGCTTCTTTCGCTTGGTAGTTCTGGCGCACAAGGGGATGCGCTTGGCGCTTGATGGCACACGGCGGCACCATCGGGCGCTTACATGACTACCACAATCTTCGACTCTTGGGTGCGAGGTTTGGAGCGCCAAACCTCTATCAACAGCCAATTGTTGATTCCGTTAATCACTGAGCGGGGCAAATGCCAGTTTTCTTCGTTTTCAACAAATTTGGAAAGAAATTCTGCGAACGGTTTTCAACACGAACGCTTCAAAAGGTCTTCAGATTTGTTGTAACCACCAACAACTGCCCAAACCAGGGATTATTCGATAAAACCGCAGGTAAACGGATTATTTGTTAAAAAGAAGCGAGGGACTTCCCTGTTGCGAACACCTGTCCGCAGGAAGTCCCTCGCCTGTCTACGCATAGACGGCAACGATTTCACACCCTAGCTGACCTGCAGCTTTTGTTTAAAACCCCTGTTAATTCGGGGTAGTGCAAAATGTGTGCGCGCTACGTGCTACTCCTCAACCTCGGCAGCTGCCTCGGCCTCGACGGCCTCCTCAACAACCTCAGCCTCGGGCTCGGCAACAGCCTCGTCCTCGGTCTCGACGTTCTTGCCAACCTGAACGGTGACGGTGGCGCCGATCTCGCGGTAGATGTTGATGTCGACCTTGTGCAGGCCAGCGGTCTTGATGGTCTGACCCTTGCCCACGCGCTTGCGATCGA
>CACXFC010000217.1 GCA_902766835.1 uncultured Coriobacteriaceae bacterium
CGATTCGCACCGAAAATCCTACCGGGAAAGTGGCGTGCCACCTGCCATTTCACGGGAATGACGCCCACACATCGTGGCGAAGAGCCCTTTTTTGCCCCGCGGGGCAAAAAAGGGCGTGTCCCTTAATTTCATCGCTAGATGAGCAGCGTCTATGCCTGCCGCGCCTCTTCTAACAGCCTGCGCAGATTGCGTACGAAACGCTCGCGGTCTTCATCCTCGAAGGCGGCTGGCCCGCGTGTGCGTCCGCCGGCGCGGCGTACCTTCTTCTCCTCGTGGCGGATGAACATCATGGAATCGATGGTGAGCGGGCTGTATATATGCCCGCGCACGCCAATGGCGTGGGCGCCGCGCCCCAGCACGATGGAGGCGAGGCCTATGTCTTGCGTGACCACCACGTCGTGGGGCTGCAGCTCTTCCACAATGGCAAAGTCTGCCGCATCGGCCCCTACGCCCACCTGCAGCGTGCGTATCCAAAACCCATCGCCAGGCGTGGTGGGGTCACTTCTGCGCACGTGGCGCGCGAGGTTCTGGGTGGAGTTGCCTGCCACCACGCAGGGAACCTTCGCCCTGCGCGCGGCATCTATGGCCTCACGGGTCACGGGGCAAGCGTCGGCATCTATGAAGAGTGTTGGCGTATGCAAGGGCTACTCGACCTCGGTCCACGTGTGGCCACACTTGTTGCAGTAGTACACCTTGACGATGTTGCCAAAGCCGTCGGGGTATGAGTCGGTGCAGTCGACGTCATCGCTGCCGCACTGAGGGCAGTCGGGTGTGTTGAGGTAGGCGTCCAGATCGGCGTCGCTGATTTCGGTCACGGCCATGGGGTCCTCCTTCGCGTAGTGGCATCTCTCATGGTAGCAAGCGGAGCGCCATGAATGGGGGCATGTGCCACAAGCCCTTCGCTATCAGGCTGAGACGATGCTGCGATTGGTGGCCACAAGCACGTTGTTGCCCAGACTCCTGGGTGTGTCGCCGCACTCGGCGATGACGCGCACGTTCTCAAACTCCGCCTCAAAGGCCTCCTTGGTATCTTCAAGCACGCGAGCGCGCCGCCCCTCGAGCGGGCAGCGTATGTTGGCAAGGTACAGCCCGTTGCTCGTGAGGTGCTGGGATATGAGATGTGCCCCCTCTGCGGTGGCAAGGTTGCCCAGAGGCTTGCTGCCCGAGAAGGCGTCGTTGACAATGACGTCAAAGGTGCGTCCGCTCTCGCGCAGCCACTGCCAGCCGTCTGCGCACACCAGCTCAAGGCGCCCCTCTGCAAGCCTCTCGGCGCGGTCGAGGAAGAAGTGCTTGCGCGCAATCTCGGTCATCTCGGGATCTATCTCGACAACGCATATGCGCATGCGCTTGGTATGGGTGACCAGATACTTGGGCAGCGAGTAGCCTCCGCCCCCTATGACCAGCACCGTTTTGGCGTCGCCCATCTTGTCAATCTGGTCAACCATGGTGCGGTGGTAGACGCACACCAGCTCGCTCCAGAGGTCTTCGGAGATGTAGCTTGCAGACTGAAACGTGCCGTCCACGTTAAGCAGGCGCACGGGGGTGCCGTCCTCGTCAGGGGTCTCAAACAGCAGGGTCATGCCCGTGAGGCTGCGCCGCAGCACCGTCACGCCGCGCAGCGAAAGCAGCTTTGGTAGTGCAAGATAGAAAACGATTTCGGCTATGGTCACCGCTGCCATGATTGCCAGCACCAGACGTACGGACACGGGCCCTCCCTCGCAAATTGGTTTGGAGTAGCATAGACTATCTGGTTTTGAAGGGGAAATTCGTGAATCACGCTTCCACGGATACGCGCTTGTGATTCACTAACTACCTACGTGAAATTAGGATCCGATACCCATTGGAGGGATTCGCATGGTTTTCGGTATGGGACCGCTCGAGCTGATGATTATCCTGGGCATTGCGCTGCTTATCTTTGGGCCCAAGAACCTTCCCAAGCTGGGCAAGAGCCTCGGCCAGACGGTCAAGAACGTCCGTGAGGGCATGGAGGGCGACGACGAGGAGCCCAAGAAGATGGAGGCTGCCGAGGCAGTTGCAGAGCCCGCGCCTGCTGCTGCACCCGCACAGCCCGCGCCTGCTGCTGCTCCCGCACAGCCCGCTCCCGCACCTGCTGCCGCTCCCGCTGAGGCTACTCCCGCTGCGGAGGTTGTTGAGGAGGCCGTGCAGTTCTGCGGCAAGTGCGGTGCCAAGAACCCCGCCGACGCTGCCTTCTGCAGCTCTTGCGGCGAGAAGCTCGGTGCCTAGAACTTAAGGCCAAGCCTCGCTAACGTCCGGTTATCATTCCAACAGAAAGCTCAGCATGGATACACAGGAAATCATTCTTACCCGCGCTGGTTTCGAGAAGCTCGAGGAAGAGCTTGCGGAACGCAAGGGTGCTCGTCGCGCCGAGATCATCGAGCTCATCAAGGAAGCTCGTGCTCAGGGCGACCTTTCCGAGAACGCCGAGTACGATGCGGCGCGTGAGGACCAGGCTCGCAACGAGTCCCGCATCAGCGAGATCGAGCAGATTCTGGCTGTGGCAAAGATTGCCGAGGGCGACTCCATGTCGGTCTCCATTGGCAGCAAGGTCGAGATCGAGGACGAGCGCGGCAAGAGGCTGACTTTCCAGATCGTTGGTACCACGCAGACCGACTCGCTCAACCACCTCATCTCGAACGAGAGCCCTGCCGGCAAGGCCATGATTGGCCACGTTGCGGGCGATAAAGTCTCGTTCACCACTCCAAGTGGCAAGGTGCGCGAGTATACCATCACGAGCATCGAGGTCTAACCCAAGGCGCCCGCGTGGCGTCCGTTAAGACATATGCCCTTGGCTCAATTCAGCCCTGTGCCTACGTAGTATTCGTGGGCGCAGGGCGATTTTGACCCGAAAGGCGCGGCGCGCCTTAAGCTAGTGGTCGTTTTGGATTAACAGCAGAAGAGAAGTCAACTATAGGGGCGTTGGCTTGTAGGCCCACGCCCTTCCCAACAGGCATCACAGGCAGGAAACAGCAAGGAGCACATAATGTCGAGCCAGACTACCGAGCAGACGCCGGCAGGCCACATCGACGAGCGCACGGCACGCCGCGCGCGCCGTCAGGCACTTATCGATGCGGGCGTGAACCCGTATCCCATCAAGTCCGAGGTCACCGCCCATGCGGCCGACCTCGAGCAGCGTTACGCCACCCTCGAGGCTGGCGAGGACACCACCGACGAGTACTCGCTTGCCGGACGTATCCGTGCCCTGCGCAACCAGGGCAAGGTCGCCTTCATCGTGCTTGAGGACTGCACGGGCCAGCTGCAGCTCTTCTGCCGCATCAACAACCTGTCAGAGGCCGACTGGGCGCTGCTTGGCCAGCTTGACCTGGGCGACATCCTGGGTGCAACGGGCACCATCATGCGTACGCGTCGCGGGCAGCTCTCGCTTTCGCCCACCTCGCTCACGCTGCTCTCCAAGTCCTGCCGCCCCCTGCCCGAGAAGTTCCATGGCCTTACCGACAAGGAGGTCCGCTATCGCCAGCGCTACGTTGACCTCATCATGAACCCCGAGGTCAAGGAGACCTTCGTCAAGCGCTCCAAGCTCATTTCGGGCATGCGCCGCTACATGGAGAGCCAGGGCTACCTCGAGGTGGAGACCCCCATCCTGCAGGAGACGCTGGGCGGAGCGAACGCCAAGCCCTTCACCACGCACTTCAATGCGCTCGACCAGGACTGCTACCTGCGCATTGCCACCGAGCTGCACCTCAAGCGCTGCATCGTGGGCGGCATGGAGCGCGTCTTCGAG
>CACXFC010000218.1 GCA_902766835.1 uncultured Coriobacteriaceae bacterium
CTGCTGGAAGAAGTTCGAGATCGTCGACTACGAGATCAACATCTGGGGCGCCGACCACCACGGCTACATCAAGCGCGTCCAGTCCGTTGCCGACGCCATGGGCTACCCCGGCAAGTACGAGATCCTGCTGGGCCAGTTCGTCAACCTGCTGCGCAACGGCGAGCCGGTGCGTATGTCCAAGCGTCGCGGCACCATGATCAGCTTCCAGGAGCTCATCGACGAGGCCGGCGTGGATGCAACCCGCTACACCCTCATCAGCCGCTCCTCCAACCAGACCATCGACTTCGACATCGAGGCCGTCAAGAAGCAGGACAACTCCAACCCGGTCTACTACGTGCAGTACGCTCACGCGCGCATCTGCTCGATTCTGCGTCGTGCCGTGGGCATGAGCGCCGAGGAGGCGGCTGCCATTGGCATGGATGCCGTTGCCGCCAAGGCTCTTGAGGGTGGCTACGACCTCTCGCTGCTCACCGACCCCACCGAGCTCGCCCTTTCCCGCAAGCTCTCCGAGTTCCCCGACCTCATTGCCGGCTGCGCGCGCGACCGCGCCCCGTTCCGCATCACGCACTTCTGCGAGGAGCTGGCCAGCACGTTCCACAGCTTCTACCATGACTGCCAGGTTCTGCCCAGCGAGGGCCGTCCCATGGACGCCGAGCTCTCGCGTGCACGCCTTGCGGCATGCGACGCCGTGCGCGTGAACCTCGAGGTTGCCCTGCGTCTCATCGGTGTTTCCGCTCCTACGGTAATGTAAGGGCTGCTAGCGGGTCTGCGTTGTGATATGCAGGCCCGCTAGTTTCATTTACATGAATTTGTATAGACTCGCCTTTAAACTCTTGTGATTAAGGTTTACCTTTTTCGTGAGGGTAAAGCTAGAAATTATGCCTCGTTCGCACGGGGCATTTTTTCTTTGAACGATACCAGGAGTGCCATGGAACTGCGTGAATACCTGGCAATTCGTAGCGCATACAATCTCGTCAGGCAGGACATGCCAACCGAACGTCGGCTCACGTTTGTCGAGCTGGCCATTCTGTGCCGCATGAGCGTGCTGGGCAGAGCGATGAACACCTCAGAGATCGCCGAATATCAGGGCGCGCTGAGGCCGACGATGACGCACCGCACGAAGCACCTTTCCGAACTTGGGCTTATGAGCCGCACGAAGGGCAGCTCGGACCGCCGCAACGTGGTGTGCGAGATAACCGAGGAGGGCGAGGCCTTCGTCACCGAGGTCTGTCAGCTGGTTTGCGACGTTCTTCACTCCGGCGTGGTGCTCTCGCGCACGACGTCCCAGCGAATCTGCCGCTACATCGATGCGATGGGCTCCATTACCTGCATGTCTGGCGACCTGGTGCTTCTGGGCATCCTGCAGTCGACCGACGGCGCCTCTACGGTGAGCGGGCTGGTGAACGTCCTGGGTCTTTTGCAGCCGACGGTGTCGATGTCGGTTGCGGCGCTCGAGGGTGAGGGCATGATCGAGCGCCTGAGGCACAATGACGGCGGCGGCCGCACGGTTGACATCGTGCTCACCGAGCGCGGAAGCAGCTACATCAAAGAGATCGAGGACGCCATTCACGCCTTGGTGGTGCGGCGCAAGTCATAAGGACGCGCACGTAACGCAGCCGTAGGGGAGAAATGTGCCTCGTCTCGCCCGAATCTAATCAATGTATGTGCGAATGAACACGTTTCGCAGGAACCTTGACAGATTGTCAGTGCAATCTGGCTCAATTCTGCTATAGTTCTCTCATTGTTTGCGCACACCCATATGACATGTGCGCCCATTCAACCGATTCCATGTTTAATCGATTCGCTCCCTTTTGGTGTCGCAATTGATGATGCCTATGGAGAAAGGCGAGGCCAATGGCCGAAGAGACCAACGAACAGCAGCAAGAACTCGAGCAGACTTCGGCCCCGGCAGCCGAAGAGGCCCCCAAGCGCCGGCGCACACGCACGCGCAAGGTGGCCGAGGCACCTGCAGAGGAGCAGGCAGCCGAGCAGGCCGGGGAGGAGGCTCCCAAGCGCCGTCGAACGCGTGCCCGCAAGGCGGAGGCCCAGCCCGAGGAAGGCGCCGTGGCTGCCGAGGGTGCTGCTGAGGAGGCTCCCAAGAAGCGTCGTACCCGCACGCGCAAGGCGGAGACGGCTGCGAGCGAGGGTGCTGAAGGTGCAGGTGAGGGCGTCGCCGAGCAGGCTCCCGCCGAGCAGGTTGCCCCCGAGGAGGCGCCCAAGCGGCGCCGCGGACGCCCGCGCAAGAGCGAGGTGGCCGCAGCTGCCGAGGCAGCGCTCACAGGCGAAGCGCCCGCGCCCCAGGAAGGCACCCCAGCGCCTGCGGAGAGCGTCTCAGAAGCCCAGATGAGCATCGAGGAGATGACGCGTGCCACGCAGGCTGCCACGCAGGCGTCGGCAGTTCCCCTCGGTGCTCCGGCAACGACCCTTGCCGAGGCGGACGCACAGCAGGCGGAGGCCGCACCAGGCCAGGGGCGCAGACGCCGCCGCAATGGTGGCGACGCCGCGCAGCAGCAGGGCGGCAGCGCAAACGCCTCTTCGGGCAATGGCGGCAACCAGAACAACGGCAACGGCGGCAACAACAACCGTCGCAACAACCAAAACCGCAGACGCAACCGGCGCAATCAGCAGGAGCAGGCCGTCGAGCCCACGCTCACCCGCGACGAGCTTGCCCAGATGAAGGTTGCCGACCTGCGCATCAAGGCGGCAGAGCTTGGCGTCGACTACGCCGGCGTGCGCAAGAAGGACCTCGCCGAGGCCATCTTCGAGGCAGCGGCCCTGGCCGAGGGATTCCGTCCCGTCTCGGGCGTGCTCGAGATCCAAAACGAGGGCTACGGATTCCTGCGCACGGGCAACTACATGGCCGGTGACAACGACGCCTTCGTGCATCAGCAGATCATTCGCCAGCACGCCCTGCGTACCGGCGACAAGATCGTGGGCTCGCTCGCCCCGTCCCGGTCGGGCAACAAGTACCCGCCCCTGCACCATATCGACTCGGTCAACGGGCGCCCCGTTGAGGAGATGCGCAACCGTCCGCGCTTCCGCGACCTCACGCCCATCTACCCCGACCAGCGCCTGGTGATGGAGCATGGCGCCGATTCCATCACGGGTCGCGCCATCGACCTCGTGGCTCCCATCGGCAAGGGCCAGCGCGGCCTGATCGTCTCGCCGCCCAAGGCCGGCAAGACCACCGTCCTAAAGCGCATATGCCAGTCGATTGCGGCCAACAACCCCGAGGTGCACCTCTTCTGCCTGCTCGTCGACGAGCGCCCCGAGGAGGTTACCGACATGGAGCGCTCCATTAGAGGGGAGGTCGTGGCGTCCACCTTCGACATGCCTGCCGACAACCACACCAAGGTCTCCGAGCTGGTCATCGAGCATGCCAAGCGTCTCGTCGAGCTCGGCGAGGACGTTGTGGTGGTGCTCGACTCCATCACGCGCTTGGCGCGCGCCTACAACCTGGCCCAGCCCGCCTCGGGCCGCATCCTGTCGGGCGGTGTCGACTCCGCCGCACTGTATCCGCCCAAGAAGTTCCTCGGTGCCGCGCGTAACATCGAGAACGGCGGCTCGCTCACCATCCTCGCCTCGGCGCTGGTCGACACCGGTTCCAAGATGGACGAGGTCATCTTCGAGGAGTTCAAGGGCACGGGCAACATGGAGCTGAAGCTCGACCGCGACCTGGCGGACAAGCGAATCTTCCCTGCCATCGATCCGGTGGCTTCCGGCACCCGCAACGAGGACCTGCTCATCGAGGCCGAGCTGCAGCCGTTTGTCTGGGGTATACGCCGCATCCTGGCCAACATGAACAACACTGAGCGTGCCGCCAACGCGCTGGTGAAGGGCCTGAAGAGCACGAAGGACAACCAGGAGTTCCTCATCCGCTCCGCCAGAAAGGCGCAGCAGAGCGACATAATGCTATAGCTTTCGAACTGCATGCCCCTTTCCGCACACCCCTGGCACTCGGTGGGCAATTAAGGGACACGCCCTTTTTTGCCCCGCGGGGCAAAAAAGGGCGTGTCCCTTAATTGCCCCTCGTATAC
>CACXFC010000219.1 GCA_902766835.1 uncultured Coriobacteriaceae bacterium
CCTGCGAAGATTTGGTAGCCCGTACCAGATTCGAACTGGTGATCTCCGCCTTGAGAGGGCGGCGTCCTAAACCGCTAGACGAACGGGCCATATGGTGCGGGCAGCTCTGCCTCAGCACGAGGAACATCATACACGAAGCGCCCCACTATTGCGAGAGAATCTTTCAAGAATCTTGCCCACATACGTCATTCCTCCACGTTGTGAACCGGGGACGGTCCTCGTTTCTCACGCGTGAGAAACGAGGACCGTCCCCGGTTCACATTAGATGGAGGTACGGTTGTAAGCGTAGATCTCGTGGACTTCTGCGTCGTAGCCCTCGTAGAAGCCGACGGGCATACCCAGCACGATCTGGGCACCACGGTTGTAGCTCACCAACATCTGGTTTGCCTCAGTATCGAAGCTGAGGCCCTCAATCTCGCCCATAAGCGTCACGTCATCGAGCGTGCGCTCAAGGCTCACAAGCCAAGACGTCGCCTCGGTATCAACCTTGCAGCGCCACACATGGTCGGGTTCGCCCAGGTCGGCCGTACCGTCATCTGCCGTCAGGTACAGCCAGCCGTTGAGGTACGCCACGCCCTGGATCCACTGTGGCGGAGCCTGCAGATGCACCTTGCCCAGATACGCGCCGGACTTCAGGTCGTAGCGGTACAGGTAGCGGCCGCTCTCCCCTTCCGCCCACGAGCACATCCACACCGAGCCGGAGTCGGGGTCAACCGCTATGCCAGAGACCTCGGTTTGTCCGCTTTCCGCGTCAAAGGGATAGGTGCGAACCATCTCGAGCGTCTGCGCATCATAGACGGCAATCTGGATGTTCTTCGCCTCGCCATCCAGGAAGTGCTCCACGCCGGCATAGATCTCGCCGTTGTAGACGTCTATGTCGCCAATGTGGTTGACTTCGGCCTCAAAGCCCGAGAAGGGATCGTCGTTGACGGCAACCTGCTGCCAGTTCTGGTCGTATACGGAAAGCGTCGTGCTTCCGCTCACGTAATAGCGCCCTTCAGCGTAGGCAATACCCTGCCGGCCATCCACCTCGTGCACGGAATCAAGCTCGTAGTTGCTCCCGCGCAAGACGAGCCAGGCGTCCTGCTCGGGCCTGCCAGCAACGGTGACCGGAGCCGGCACAGGCGCTGCCGCAGGCTCTTCCTTAGCAGCAGGAGCTTGCTGGGGAGCGCCAGCGCATCCCCCAAGGAGAATTGCCAACGAAATACCTGCCAGAAGCCCTGATAGGGCTTTCGTTCCTGGCCCTTTGCCAATCGCAACCACCTCTCGAGTCGCCCACCCTTGCTGTTGGTCATAGTCTAGCACCCAACAGTGGGACACCCAGATATTAGGGGACACGCCCTTTTTGCCCAGCTGGGCAAAAAGGGCGTGTCCCCTAATATCAAAGCCTTCCTAGCGCGGGCGCTCGCCCGTCGCCTTGAAGTTGTAGATGGGCCGAAGCTCGTCCACGATGTCCACCGCCTCGGCAATAGGCCCGATGATGTCCTCGCGAGCCTTGTACGCACCGGGCGCCTCGTCAAGCGTCGCCTCGCTCACGCAGGTAGTGTATATGCCCGCATCCGCCATCTGGCGGCGGTACTCATCCAGCGAGAGCTTCTCCCGTGCTGCCGTGCGCGAGAGCACGCGCCCCGCGCCATGCGGTGCCGAGAAGTTCCAGTCCTCGTTGCCACGCCCGCGCGCAAGCACCGAACCATCGCGCATGTTGAGCGGGATCAGCACCAGCTCACCCGCATGCGCCGCAATCGCGCCCTTGCGCAGGATCATCTCACCAGTGTCGATGTAGTTGTGGATGGTGTGGAAGCCCTCCCCAACCGAAAGGCCCGCCTCACTGGCAATGACCTCGGCCATCGTCTCGCGGTTGATGCGCGCCCACTGCTGGCAGATGGCCACATCGTGCAGGTAGGCATCCATCTGGCTACCCTCGAGCCAGCACAGGTCGCGCGGCACGGTGGGCTCGTGTCGCTCGCACTTCAGCTTCTTGAGCGCCGCCTGTATCTCGCTGCGGCGCCCTTCGGCCTTGTACTGCGCAATGAGACGGTCGCGCTCCTCGAAGTGCTTGCCCATGCCGCTGTGCATGTCGATTGCCAGATGCTGGTAGAACGACGCCACCTGCGTGCCCAGATTACGGCTTCCCGAATGGATAACGAGGTAGTTGGTGCCGTCGGCGGCGCGATCCACCTCAATGAAGTGGTTGCCGCCTCCCAGCGTGCCCAGGCTGCGCCCAATGCGGCGCGTGTCCTTGAGGTTGCGGTAGCACTCCAGCTGCGTAAGGTCGAAGCGCACGCGTCGCCCCTCCCACACGGCAAATCCGCTCGGCACCACATGGCATGCCGCGTCCAGCCTGGCTAGGTCGAGGTCGTCCGCGCCAAGCTCAAGCGTGTACATGCCGCAGCCGATGTCCACGCCAACCACATTGGGCACCACCTTGTCGCGGATGGTCATGGTCGTGCCGATGGTGCAGCCCACGCCCGCATGCACGTCGGGCATGATGCGCACCTGGCAGCCCTCGGTGAAGGGCGTGTCGCACATGGTGCGCACCTGCTCCACAGCCGCGTCCTCCACCTGCGTCGCAAAGCACTTCGCCGTCGCGTAGGCGCCCTTTATCTCGAACATGTCTCCTCCTTCCGTTAGCAAGAATGTAGCGCAATCAACTGGCCGCCCACGGCTTCGCTGCGTTACTATCACCTCAGATTTTTGAGGAACCAACTACGTGCAGCGCAGGATGCCTAGCTGCGTGGAACGGAGCGACCATGGCCATCACAGCTGATGAGGCAGCAACGCTCGCCAGCATGCTGCCCGATGAGCTACGCTGCGACAACGCCCGCCAGCGCCTGCTGTGCGTGGCAACCATCCTGCAGACACTCACCGACAGCCAGCACCATCTATCCAACGCTGACATCCGCACCATTATTCAGGCGCGCTTCGGCCCCGCCGCCACGCCCTCGGAAAACACCCTTGCCGCCGATGTACACGCCCTCGAGCAGGGTGGATTTCTCGACCTTGTGGTGCACGTCACGCCCTCGGGCTACTGGTGCGAGCACGCTCGCCTCACCCCTACGAAGGTGCGCCTTTTGCTCAACGCCGTGCAGTCGTCGCGCTTCCTCACCCTCGAGCAGAGCTCCGAGCTCCAGGAGGAGCTGTTTGCGCTGGTCAGCCGCCATCAGGAGGACGACCTCTGCGGCCAGGTGCACGTCGACCAGCGCGTGCGCAAGAGCTACCAGCAGGTGTTCGAGATCCTAGACGTCGTGACGCGAGCCATCAACCTGGGCAGGAAGATCGAGTTTCGCTACTCCTACTCCGACTTTGCCGGACACCCCCAGGCGCTGGCCGGCGACAATGGCAGCACCCTGCGCGTCGAGACGCCCATCGCGCTGTACTTTTCGGAGAACAACTACTACGTGGAGACCTACACGCCCATGCCGTGGCGCCATGGCATCGAGGTCATGGTGAGCCGCGCTGATCGCATGCTCGACGTGCGCGTCTCCCAGCAGACGGCCGACCGAAGCCGCAAGGTGTACGACCTGCGCCGAAGCGCCCGCAGGCGCATGAGCGAGGGCTTTGACATGATCCCCGGGCCAAAGCGGCGCATCTTCTTCCGCGTGCGCTCTGACGCGAACAACCTCTTCTTCGACCGCTTTGGCTTTGGCATGAAGTTTGGCCAGGTCGAAGGGGTCGAGGGAAGCCCCTTTTCCACCGCGCTTACGCTCGTCGAGCTTCCGCAGGCTTCCACGTTCTACCGCTGGCTCTCTGCGGCGGGCTCCGGCATCGTGATGGTGGAGCCGCCGGCCGAGCTCGTGCTTCGCTCGGGTCCATGGGCACGGGCGCTTCGCGGCGTCTCGCGCGACGAGCTGCTCGAGGACCATCGCGCCATGGTGGAGGGGTTTCTCGCGTATCTCAATCGCGCACGTGCACCGTACGAACAGGATTAGCAGCGCGCATAAAAACGGCCGCCCACACCAGGTGCTGGCGTGGGCGGCCGTGTTGAGAGCCTGTGTTACTTGACATGCTTACTGCTTGGTGAACAGGATTGCCACGTCCGTGTCCTCTACGCCAGGAGTCATGTGGACGATAACGCCCTGCTCCACCATGTAGAGCGGCAGGTTCGTTTCGTTGCCGGGGTCGACCTTCACGACACCGTCCTCGGTGACCAGCGAGACCGGCTGACCGAACATGACGGCTGTGCCATCCTCGCTCACCTTCATAGTGAAGTCTCCCTCGATGCCGGTCAGGGCACCCAGCGTCTCCACGTCGCCATAGATGGTTGCGCCGTTGTAGCTCATGCCGCCAAGGCCCCAGTCGCCAACCAGCTCACTCGTTTCCTTGACGGGAGTGGCAGAGGCGTAGTCGATGGGCTTGATGTCCTTGAGCGTGCCGTCTTTGCTGAAGGTCAACAGCATCTTGATCTCTTCGTCCTTGGGCTCAAGAATCAGCGTGTCGTCCTTGTAGGTCAGCGTCATGCTGTCGGTGTCCGAGATGATCTCATCGGCTTCGCTCTGCTCACCTGTTGCCGCATCGTCGGTTGCAGCGTCATCAGAAGCATCCGTGGCGGCGTCACCGTCTGCCTTGTCGGCATCCGCGTTGGTAATGGTCATCACATCGTCGCTCGTAAGGGTCCAGTTAAACTTGCTGGAATCATCACCGGTGGCTAGCGTGCCCGTGCCGTCTTCATTGATGGTTGCAACAATGCCATCCGCAGACTGCAGAGCCATCTCGAAGTTGCCCACAAAGACAATGCCATTAGTCTCAGCCGCAGCAAGCTTCCAAGTGCCGAGGAACTTCTCACTGGGATCAACGACCTTCTCCACAGCCTCAGGCTCGGTCTTGGCCTCTCCCGGTGCTGCGGCCGAGCCAGACGAGCCTCCGCAGGCAACCAACCCCAAGCTAAAGGCACAGATGGTTGAGACCAGCAAGGCCGACAGACGTTTTCTCATCGCAATCCCCTTTCCTGGAGTGTTGTGGCCGTCCGCTTGTATGCCGTACGCTACACCCTCACGCTAGCAAGGGCAGCGCAGTTGAGCCAACAACGCTTCGATATGCGATGTGGTATTTGGGACTAATGGGGGCTTGGCTCGACGCGAGCAGCGTGCACCGGGGCCATTTCAATGGAGCTACACCTCTGCACCTAGAGACGAGTCAAGTGTAGTGGCATACGAGGGGCAATTAAGGGACACGCCCTTTTTTGGCTCTTCGAAACTTTTGGTGGATAGCACACCGCGGCCCCGCCGGCGTGTCCCCGCC
>CACXFC010000220.1 GCA_902766835.1 uncultured Coriobacteriaceae bacterium
CCAGTACGCCGAGTCCTTCGGCGACGCCGCCAAGGGCAAGTCCATCGCCCAGAAGATGATCGAGGACGGCTGCGACGTTCTGTACCACGCCGCTGGTGGCACCGGCGTCGGCATGCTCGAGGCCTGCAACGAGAAGGGCGTCTGGAGCATCGGCGTCGACCAGGACCAGGCTGTCCTGTTCCCCGACTACACCACCATCATCACCTCCGCTCTCAAGAAGGTTGACGAGGCTGTCGTTTCCGTCTCCAACGGCATCATCGACGGCTCCATCACCGGTGGCGAGAACATCATCCTTGGTGCCTCCGAGGACGCCATTGGCATCGCTCCCACCCACGACAAGCTCGACGAGATCAACCCCGATCTTTACAACGAGACCCTCGAGGTCATCGAGAAGATCAAGAGCGGCGACATCGTCGTGCCCGACACCAAGGCCCTGCTTGACGAGTACAAGGCGAGCCTGTAAGGCAAGGTCCTAGCGCATTGAACACAAGGAGCGTCCCTCGATGGGGCGCTCCTTTTTTGCGGCCAAGATGCGTGGCGCATGGCATGTTGTGCGCAAGTACGCCGTCACGGTGATTTCAATCATTAAAAATTGTCTCAATGCGCAATCGTGGCACCGGCGAGTCCTTTATGATTAAAGCGCTGTCAATTAAGGGAGGTGGCACGTGGAAGCGAGTCCCGAGTATGCGGTGCAGATGCACGGCATCGTGAAGACCTTCGGTGCGTTCACGGCCCTCGACCACGTGGACTTAGACGTCAAGAAGCAGACGGTCCACGCGATTCTGGGCGAGAACGGCGCCGGCAAGACCACGCTCATGAACATCCTCTATGGCCTGTACCAGGCCGACGAGGGCGAGATCTTCATGGGCGGCCAGAAGGTCAACATTACCAACCCAACGGAGGCCATCAAGCATGGCATCGGCATGGTGCACCAGCACTTCATGCTGGTCGAGAACTTCACCGTGACCGAGAACATCATCTTGGGCGACGAGGTTTGCGGCGCTGCGGGCGTCCTCGACATGGCGCGTGCCCGCAAGGAGGTCATGGCGCTGGTCGACGAGTATGGCTTCGACGTTGACCCGGACGCCAAGATCCAGGACATCAGCGTGGGCATGCAGCAGCGCGTCGAGATCCTCAAGGCGCTCTACCGCGGCGCCGAGGTCCTCATCCTCGACGAGCCTACCGCCGTCCTGACCCCTCAGGAGATTGAGAAGCTCATCGAGATCATGCATGACCTCGTGTCCAAGGGCAAGACGATCATCATCATCACCCACAAGCTCAAGGAGATCATGCAGTCCGCTGACGAGTGCTCGATCATTCGTCGCGGCGTCTACATGGGCACGGTGGACGTTCACCAGTCCAACGAGACGGAGCTGGCCTCCAAGATGGTGGGCCGCAACGTCAACCTCACCGTCGACAAGACCCCGGCGCATCCCGGCGAGACGGTGCTCTCCATCCGCGACCTCACCGTCAAGGACGAGCGCGGAATCGAGCAGGTGCGTGGGCTCAACCTCGACATCCGTGCCGGTGAGATCGTGGGCATCGCAGGCATCGACGGCAACGGCCAGCAGGAGCTCGTCGACGCCATCACCAACATCGTGCGCGCGGAGAGCGGGTCGATCAAGGTCAACGGCGAGGAGATCATCAACACGACCCCGCGCAACACCTTCCTCAAGAAGGTTGCCACCATCCCGTCCGACCGCCATCGTTGGGGCCTGGTGCTGCCCTTCACTGTGAGCGAGAACACCGCGCTCGAGCGCCATGCCGATGACGAGTTTGGCGAGGGTCTCACGCTCGACTACGACAAGATGCGTGCCTACACCACCAAGCTCATCGAGCAGTTTGACATCCGTCCCGCCGGAAGCGAGGACGAGCGCATGAACGGCCTGTCGGGCGGCAACCAGCAGAAGGCCATCATTGCGCGCATGGTCACTTCGGTCCCCAACCTGCTCATCGCCTTCCAGCCCACGCGCGGCCTTGACGTCGGCGCCATCGAGTTCGTGCACAAGACGCTCATCGCAGAGCGCGACCGCGGCGCGGCCATCCTGCTCATCAGCTTCGAGCTCGACGAGGTCATGGACGTGTCCGACACCATCGCGGTCATCTACCACGGTCAGATCACGGGCACCTTCGCCCAGGGGACCGTGGACGAGAACCAGCTCGGTCTTCTCATGGCAGGAGGTGAGATGCGGTGAGCAAGCTAGAGAAGTTCCTACGCGGCCGTCTGGCGGCCGCTATCGCCGCCGTTATCGTGGGCTTTGTGATTTCCGCTGTCGTGTTGGCGGTGGCGGGCTACGACCCGCTCCAAGCGTTTGGCCAGCTTCTCAAGGGCGCGTTTGGTAAGCCCAAGTACATAGCCAACGTCTTCATCAAAGCCACGCCCATCCTTCTCACGGGCGTCTCGGTCGCCTTCGCCTTCAAGACCGGCCTCTTCAACATCGGGGCCGAGGGTCAGTACATCGTGGGCACCGTGCTTGCCTCGATCGTGGGCATCAAGCTCAACCTTCCTATGCCGCTGCAGGTGCCCATCGTGCTTGCGGCAGGCATCCTGGGAGGCGCGGCGCTGGGTGCCTTCGTGGGATGGCTCAAGGCAAAGTTTGGCATCCATGAGGTCATCACCTCCATCATGTGCAACTGGATTGCCTTCTACCTCTGCAACTACGTGGTCATGAGCGACACCTTCCACAAGGCGAACTCCAACAGTGCACTTCCCGTGAGCAAATCCAGCTACACCATGATTCTGGGCAACTGGAAGAAGTCCGCCGCCGGCAAGGAGTTCCTCAAAGGCATTCCCTGGCTGCGCGAGGTCCTGCTGAAGACCGACCTCAACTACGGCTTCATCATTGCCGTTCTGGTAGCCATCCTCATCAGCATCGTGCTCACCCGCACCAAGCTGGGATACGAGCTGCGTGCCGTGGGCTTCAACCGTGACGCCGCCCGCTTCAGCGGCATCTCGGTCGAGCGCAACATCGTGCTGTCCATGCTCATCTCCGGTGCCATCAGCGGCCTGGCTGGCGCCCTC
>CACXFC010000221.1 GCA_902766835.1 uncultured Coriobacteriaceae bacterium
AATTGCATCCCTGCCACAATTGCCACGCCTTACCGCCCTGACGAGGCAGTTTGCATGCGAGAGGGACCGCGGAGAGCGGCCCCTCTCGGAAAGCGAGCGCGTATCGAGCGAAGGGCACCGCGCTACTTGGTGCCATAGATGCGGTCGCCCGCATCGCCCAGTCCCGGCAGGATGTAGGCGTTCTCGTTAAGCTGGCGATCGACGACACAGGTATACAGGCGCACATCGGGATCGTAGTCAAGGACGGCCTTGACGCCCTCGGGGCAGCTCACCAGCGTAAGGGCGCGGATGTCCTTCACGCCGGCGTCGCGCAGGAACTTGATGGCTGCCGTGAGGGAGCCACCCGTGGCAAGCATCGGGTCCACGATCAGGCAGGTGCGCTCCTCGATCGCCGGCGGGAACTTGCAGTAGTACTGCACGGGCTCGTGGGTCTCCTCGTCGCGATACATGCCCACGTGACCCACGCGCGCGGAGGGAACCAGCGAGAGGATGCCGTCAACCATGCCCAGACCAGCGCGCAGGATGGGGATGATGGCAATCTTCTTGCCCGCAATCTTATGGGCAACCATCTTCTCGAGCGGCGTCTCAATCTCAACGTCCTCGAGCGGCAGGTCGCGCAGCGCCTCGTAGCCTTCGAAGATGGCCAGCTCGGTCACCAATTCGCGGAAGTCCTTCGTCGAGGTGTTCTTGTCGCGCAGGATGGACAGCTTGTGCTGAACCAGCGGATGGTCGACAACGTGCAGGCGGCTCTCGTCATAGGCGGGCATGGGCCACTCCTCTCTCTTGTGGTATCACAATCTGTATCATTCTAGCGCCCTCACCCCTCAAATTCGCTTTTATGCGCGCTTTTGGACAAATACCGCCTGTCTGAGGCGGGAATATGTCCAAAAGCGCGCATAAACGCAGCGCCAATGCAAGAGTATACGTTGAGGACATCCCGCTTTCATATACTAAAACGCTAGGGACAGCCTCTTTCGCACATACCAGGAGGGGAGCAGGTCGTGCAGCAAGGTGGCATATTCGGATCAGCGGGGCTTTTGGCCGGGCAAGGCGAACGCCGTAGGCGCGTGACCTTTCTGCTGTGCCTGATCATGTCAATCTCGCTTACCTTCCTACAGCTGGGCTTTGTGGCTGTAGGGGTCACGGCGCCGCACGCGTTCTGCATCCTGCCGCTTTTGGGGCCCATCGTCGCCACATCGCTGCTACTTGGGGCGATGCCGGGTGCTGCGCAAGGCGCCCTTGCGGGGGCGATCCTGCTGCTACACGCACGTGTCTTCCCGGGAAGCATCACGGAGTACGTGTGCGTCTCACCGCTTGCTGTGGTGGGGCTTGCACTTTCTGGCCTTGTCTTTGGCCTGTTGACGCGCCATGTTCAACCCCAGGAGGCCCTTGATGTGCGCGCCTTGGCACCTGCATCTCTTGCGGCATCGGTGGTTGAGGGCGCGCTGTTCCACTGCGGCCTGATCGTACGCCCCCTGCCCGAGCAGCTAAGCGACACGGTCAGCCGGACCATGGGGCTTGTGGGAAGCCTTCCCGCCCGTGTGGTGTTTGGCGCCCTTCTGGCCTATGCCGCGGCCCTCCTTGCCGGCAGGGTTGCCCGCGCCTTTGTGCAGCCAAAGGACTCGCTGAGCGTGCGCGTGCTCTTTCGCCTGCGTCTTTTGGGCATGGTCTCACTGGTGCTGCTGGTTGGCGCCTCCTCGGCCTTTGTGCGCCTGACCGAGTACTGCCGTTTTCGCACGGACGCCGACATGACCGATGAGTCGGAGCACCTCATCGAGCAAATCCGCAGCCAGGTAAAGACCCACGGGGGCGTGCGCGAGGCCACCCCCTACCTGGAGACGATGGTAAGCATGTACGACCTCCAGACCGACGGAAGCATTGCCATCTATCACGGTAACAAGGTCGTGGCAACCAACAGCAACGCCGTCGATGCAGAGTCGTGGCAGACGGTCCAGGACGCGGCGCAGTCAACCCGCACGCTCATGGCGTTCTTCGAGCCCGGCACCCCGTCCATGCAGCTGGGCTACATGCGCGTTGCGCAGGACGGCGACCTCAGTGTCCAGCTCGTGCGGCCCGCTCAGACGGTTTACCAGGTACGCTTCTTCGCGCTTTCGAGCATTGCCACAACAACGGTGATCCTTCTGGGGTTGGTGTACATCTATGCGGCGCGCCTACTGTCGGAGCTGCTTGCCAACCCCATCGACCAGGTCAACGAAACCCTGCAGAAGATCACGGCCGGCAATCTGGACGAAGTGGTGGAAGCGCGCGGGAACTTGGAGTTTGCCTCGCTGTCGGATGGCATCAACACCACCGTGGGGGCGCTCAAGGACTACGCCGAAGCTTCGGAGCGCAGGATTGCTCAAGACCTGGCCACGGCACGCCGCATCCAGCAGGGAGCCCTCCCCCAGCCGCTGAGGCTGCTTCCCAACGGCGTGCCCCTCGACGTTCATGCAAGCATGACGCCTGCTCGCGAGGTGGGCGGAGACTTCTATGACTTCTTCCTGCTCGACCGGCACCGCCTGGGCTTTCTGATTGCCGACGTGAGCGGCAAGGGCATACCGGCGGCCCTGTTCATGATGGAGGCAAAGAACGAGATCGGCCGCTGCATGCGCACGCACGAGTCACTCACCGAAGCCATGGTTGCCGCAAACGCGGCGCTCTGCGCAACCAACGACGAGGTGATGTTCGTCACGGTGTGGGCTGCTGTCCTCGACTGGGAGACAGGCGAGCTCTCCTACGTGAACGCCGGGCACAACCCACCGCTGCTGCGCCACGAGGGCAGCTGGGAGTGGCTGGACAGTGGCCGCGACCTGCTTATGGGCATCATGGACACGGCGCGCTACAAGAGCCATCACCTGTGCCTGAGCGAGGGCGACGCGCTGTTGCTCTACACCGACGGCGTCACCGAGGCCATGGACCCTGCCGAGCAGCTCTACGGCGCCGAGCGACTGCGGGCGCTGGTGCAGGCACATGCAAACTTTGGGCCCCATGCCCTCGTTGAGACCGTGCGCGCAGACATTGCCCGCTGGGCAAACGGCGCCGAACCCTCCGACGACCTCACCCTGCTCGCACTGGAGCTAGAAGCCAGCGTGCGCTAGGGACAAATGTAGGGCAATTAGGGGACACGCCCTTTTTTGCCCCGCGGGGCAAAAAAGGGCGTGTCCCCTAATTGCCCCCAATGCCGAGGGCGGGTTTCACTTCCAATATGAAAGACTTAGCCCAGCTCGGGATAGAGCGGGTGAGCCGCCAGCAGCTCCTTGACCTCGGCAGCCACGGCAGCAAGGGCGCTCTCGTCGCCAAGGTGCGTGACAGTCTCGCCAATGAGCTGGCCGATGCGCTCGGCCTCGTCCTCGTTAAAGCCACGCGTCGTCATGGCGGCGGAACCCACGCGGATGCCGCTCGTCACGAACGGGCTGCGCTTCTCGCCGGGGATGGTGTTCTTGTTGACGGTGATGCCCACCTCGTCGAGGGCATTCTCGGCCAGCTTGCCGGTGACCTCGTCGCCTGCGGTGGTGAGGTCAACCAGCAGCAGGTGGTTGTCGGTGCCGCCGGTAACCATGCGCAGGCCCTTGGCCTCCATGCCACGGCCCAGCGCCTTGGCATTGGCGCACACGCCCTCGATGTAGGTGACAAACGAGGGCTGCAGGGCCTCGCCGAAGGCCACGGCCTTGCCGGCAATCACGTGCTCGAGGGGGCCACCCTGGCTGCCCGGGAACACGGCGGAGTTCATGCGCTTGGTGTACTCCTCGTTGTTCCACAGGATCAGGCCACCGCGCGTGCCGCGCAGGGTCTTGTGCGTCGTGGTGGTAACCACGTCGGCATAGGGCACCGGGCTGGGATGCGCGCCAGTGGCCACCAGGCCGGCGATGTGAGCCATGTCAACCATGAGTACCGCGCCGTTGTCGTGCGCGATCTGGGCGAAGCGCTCGAAGTCGATGATGCGCGGATACGCCGAGGCGCCAGCAATGATGAGCTTGGGCTGGTACTTCTCGGCCTTGGCAGCCACGTCGTCGTAGTCGATGCGCTCGGTCTCTTCGTTCAGGCCATAGCTGATGACGTTGTACAGCTTGCCCGAATAGTTGGCCGGGCTACCATGGGTGAGGTGTCCGCCGTTGGAGAGGTCCATGCCCATGATGGTGTCGCCGGGCTTGGCAAAGACGCTAGTAGCGGCAAAGTTTGCCTGAGCGCCCGAGTGAGGCTGCACGTTGACGTAGGCAGCGCCGAAGAGCTTCTTCGCGCGCTCGCGGGCAATGTCCTCAACGGCGTCGACAGCCCAGCAGCCGCCATAATAGCGGTGGCCCGGCAAGCCCTCGGCGTACTTGTTGGTGAGCGGGCTGCCTACGGCCTCCATCACGGCCAAGCTCACGAAGTTCTCGGAGGCAATCAGCTCGATGGAGTTACGCTGGCGTGTAAGCTCGTCGCCAATCGCAGCAGCAAGCTCGGGATCTTGGGTGGTCAGGTGCTCAAGGTACATGGAGTGCTCCTGTCTGTAAGGTGCCCGACGGAGGGGACTTTCTTTCCGCTAACCGCGAGCGCCAAGGCGCCGCGCTAGTACGTGGCTTAACTCGTCCTAGCGTAGCGTAGCGCAAGTGAGGTTACATGAGGGTAAACGCTTTGCATGCCCATGAGTTTGCCGCATGTGAGGGACAGCGCGCACGAGGGGCAATTAAGGGACACGCCCTTTTTTGCCCCGCGGGGCAAAAAAGGGCGTGTCCCTTAATTGCCCCTCGTGC
>CACXFC010000222.1 GCA_902766835.1 uncultured Coriobacteriaceae bacterium
CTTGGGGCCGGTTCTTGCGGCACATCCGTGTGCGCTTTTGCAAAAGCGCACACGGATGTGCCGCAAGAACCGGCCCCAAGGCACGCGTCAGCGGTATCAGCTGTTGATCTTCTTCCAGATCTGCAGGAGACGGCGTCCTGCACGGTCGACGATCTCCTCGCTTGTACGCCCCACCTCGTGGATGGAGCAGCACTTGTCTGCGGCGGTCACGACCCAGCCCACCATCGAGCGCGGCGGCAGCGAGTAGACGGGAAACATGTGGTACTTGATGGCCTCGGCCTGCACCTTGTTCACCCCGTACTCCTGCTGGGCGATACGCATTCCCTCGCGAGGGTGGGTCCAAGCCTTGATGGGCGACGGGCTGAGGAAGACCTTGTCCTCGGTCATGCCAATGTCGTGGAGCAGGCTGGCGCGAACCGCGTCAACCTCGTTCACCTCCACGCCATGCCGCTGCAGCCAACGCGACAGCATCAGGGCATAGCCTGCCGTCTCCAGGCTATGCAGGGCAATGTTGCCACTCTTGCTGTGATGTGGGACGCTCTTCGCCTTCTCGAAGCGCTTGGAGGCGATGATGTCGCCTCCAAGCTCAGAGACGTCTTTCAGTACTGCGTCATCCACAGGCGTTCACTTTCTGCCACACAGGCCCCGTACCGTAGCGGCAAGGCTACAGGAGCGGCGCGGCCAGACGCAGGATGAGGTGCCACAGGCGCAGGTGAATCGCAGGATCGATGTACTCCTTCGTCACCTCGCGGCTCTGCGCGAACATCCACTCGCAGTCGGCCTTGGTGTCGGCCACGGCGTCGCAGTCGTAGTAGAGGCAGCCGTTCTCGAAGTGATGGTAGAGGCTGCGGTAGTCCAGGTTGATGGTGCCGCAGGTGGCAAGCACGTCGTCGGCCACGCACATCTTGGCGTGCACGAAGCCCGGCGTGTACTCGAAGATGCGCACGCCACAAAGCGCGAGCTTGTGGTAGTACGACCTCGTGATGGAGTACACGATCTTCTTGTCGGGGATGCCCGGCGTAATGATGCGCACGTCAACGCCCCTGCGGGCAGCCAGCCCCAGCACACGCTCCATCTCGTCGGTGATGATGAGGTACGGCGTGACAAACCACACATATTTCTGTGCGTACTCCGCCGCCGAAATGTAGGTGTCCTCGCCCACCTGCACGTCGTCCATGGGGCTGTCGGCATAGGGCTGCACGTAGCCCTGCGCGTCAAGGCTGGCGGGAACCTCGGGGAAGTACTGCTCGTACGACTTGTCGTCCGATCCGCGTTCGTCAGAGGCATTCCACATCTCGAGGAAGGCTGCCGTCAGGTTCTTCACGGCCGGCCCTTCAAGGCGCACGCCGGTGTCCTTCCAGTGGCCATAGGGATGCGTGAGGTTGAAGTACTCGTTGGCAATGTTGTAACCACCCGTGAAGCCCACCTTGCCGTCGATGACAGTGATCTTGCGGTGGTCGCGGTTGTTGAGGAAGAGGTTGATGCCCGGCATGAAGGGGTTGAACACCTTGGCCTTGATTCCCTTGGCCTCGAGACGGTCCACGAAGTCGGTGTTGACGAAGCCGATGGAACCAGCGTCGTCGTAGAAGACGCGCACCTCAACGCCGGCGCGGACGCGCTCCTCGAGGATGTCTTGGATGGCATGCCAGCTCTCGGCGTCCTCGATGGCGTGGTACTCCATGAAGATGAAGTGCTCCGCGCGGCGCAGTTCTTCCTTCTGGGCCTCGATGCCCTTGGTGGCGTCGTCGTAGTAGGTGATGGCTGTGTCGTCGTAGAGCGGGTAGGACGACTGCTCGTGCAGGTAGTGAGAGATGTTAGCCGCACGGCCGTCAGCATTCGAAAGAGTCTCATGGGCCTTAGCGCCATCGGGCAGCAGGGCAAAGAGCTTCTTGTCGACCTCCTCGTAGCGCTCCCTCATCATGCGTGGTCCCCTGTTCAGACCGACAAGCAGGTAGAAAGTCGTGCCAAAGACAGGTGCCGCCATGATGAGGATGATCCAGGTCATCTTGGTAGCAGCGGTCCCATAGCCGTTGTAGATGAACAGCACCAACAGGGTTGCCAGCAGGCGCATGCCGATGGCAAACCACTCAGCCTGCGCAGTGAAGTAGAACTGAATGATAAGGATGACTGCCACCTGCAAGAGAATTGCTATACCGGCAAAAACCAGACGCTTGATGCCATTCTTGACTTCCGCCTGATTCTCAACCGTAGTGTTATTGTCCATGGGGCCTCCTTCTACACGTAGCCAGCGTATGCCTTGCGGACGCCACTACAGCTTAAACCATTGCAACGGTGATGAGCGGCTCGCACCTTTGTTTAGACCAACGTGCGGCTTACCGCTTTCTTCCCTTGGCTCCGGCAAGCGTGAAGGCCTTGTCCAGCAAGCTGCGAATCTCATCGTCTGGCACCGAACCGTCGAGCAGGATGGTGACCCAGCTGTTGGCGTTCATGCGCCACGCCGGCCGGAATCCCTCGCGTGAGCGAAGCGCCGTGATGTCGCGCGGGCTGAGGCGCACGTTGAGTATGTCGATCCTGCCCGCACGGCTGACGTTTACGGAGCGGCACCCGATGTTCTTGGCTGCGGCAAACCACTTCTTGTTGTCCTGGCGCTTGAACACGATGACCGAGGAATCCTCCTCAAAGGAATGGTCGTTTTCGGCCTCATACTGGCCGAGTATGTACTCCTTGAGCTCGTCGAGTGTCATGCGATACCCCTCTTCTGCAGGCCAATACCAGCCACCAGCAGCTTACCATGTGCAACGGGGACGGTCCTTGCTGCACATCCGTGCGCAACAAGGACCGTCCCCGTTGCACAAAAAGCTTAACGTGCGACAGGCGGACAGCGCTCCCCTTTCAGCGGCAGGCCCGCATACGGGCCCTTCCGGCTGCGCAGGCGCAGCCTGAACGGCTTACCTAGAGTAAAGCCAGACAAAACCGCAGGTAACGTATTACACTTTTGCCATTGATCGCACGCGGGCAGTGGAGGGTTGCCATGCCAAACGAACTCGTTTCCGCACAACGGAGCAAGTCCACGACCATGATTCTTGGAATCGTGCTGACGGCCGTTACCTTCCTTTCGGGAAGGCTGGTAACGCCTCTGGCCCTGCACTTTGGGCTCGACGACATGATGGTCCGCACGGCAACGCGCGCCGTGGTGGGCGTTATCTGCCTCGTTGTCATGGGCGGCGCCAGCATGCTACGTCCAAACCTTGAGAAGATTCGCAGCGCTTGGTTCTTCGCGCGCCCCCTGGTCATCATTAACATCATCATTGCCACCCTCTTTGGCACGTGGGCGGTATTTTTGCTGCTCTTCTTTGGCGAGCTGAATGCATCGCAGCTGGGCAACATGTTCTACGTCACCGTCCTGTGCATCCTGGTGGGCATCAACGAGGAGGCAATGTTCCGCGGCCTCATGTTTGGCGGGCTTCTGGCAGGGCTGGGCGAGCGCAAAGGCGGCCCCGTGCTGGCCGCCGTCATATCGTCGCTTGCCTTTGGCTTTGCGCATGTGGTGTTCGACATCAGCTTCGACAACGCCTGGGGACTGCTCCAGGGCGCCCTCAAAACCATCGAAAGTGGCATGTTCGGCCTGATCCTGTGCGTATCGGTACTCGAGGAACGCGACCTGGTTGGCCCCATCACCGTTCACGCCTTCTTCGACTGGATACTCATGATTGGCAACGCCAGCGCCGGAAGCCTGCCCACGGCCAACTACGTAAGCACCGAGCAGAACGTAGCCATCGCCGGATCTGTCATCTTCGCGGTATTCATCGTGCTGTACCTGCCCAAGACCATCCAGTCATTCAGGCGCCTGAGCGCCGCCCCGCTCCCCCAGTACGGACCCTTCGTCCCGGCAGAGGAGAGCGCCAAGCTCACCAACACTGCATGGAGCGACGCACACGCCTCCAACCCGGAACACATGGCTTCGCGCGAAGATAGGCTGCGCAACCACAAGGTGCTGGATCACAAGGTACTGACGATCTTTGCCACCATCACCGTCTTTATGATTGTCGCCAACCTTGTGGCGATAGTTCCCATGATTGTCTTTGGCCAGGGCACCGCGTCGAAGGTGGCCGTGGCCGTGTGCAACATCGCGCTGAGCCTGTTGATGCTCTTTGGCTACCAGAACCTCTTCAAGGGACAGCTGGACACACTGGTCTCGTGGTCTTCCACGGGCATGCTGCTGGTTCTGCCTGCTGCCATCTATGCGCTGGCCAATATCGTGAGCTGGCCGGGCGCCACCTTCAACAACCCGCTGACCGCCTTGATACTGTCTATGGCCCCCGGCTTCTCGGAAGAGATCGTCTTCCGCGCCATTCCCGCAGCCAATTGGATGCGCATTGGCAACGAGCGACGCGACATCTTCTCTTGCGTCATTGCAACGGCTGCCGTGTTTGGCCTCACGCACGCCATGAACCTCCTTGCCGGCGCCGCGCTCTCGTCGACGCTGTTCCAGGTGTTCTATGCCTTCTGCCTGGGCTGCCTGTTTGCCGCAGTGTTCCTGCGCACCGGCAGCATCTGGCCGTGCGTCATCCTGCACACCTGCATCGACTTCACGAGCTTCCTCACCAAGGACATGAACAACGTTGGCATACTTACGACTGAGCTTGAGCTTAACCCCGAGTTCTGGATTGCGCTGGTAGGGTCGGTCATCGTGCTGGGGTGGACCTTCTACCTGCTGCGCCCGGCAAAGCAGGACGAGATCTTGGCCCTGTGGAAGAGGAAGTGGCACAAGTAGGATAGGTGGCCATTTCAAAGGGGCGATACCCCTGCCCCTTTGAAATGACAAGCGGGCGCTTGCGTGCTAACAGACCCAGCCTTGGTGCAAAATAGTGTGCAAAATCGTGCGGTTCTCGTACTGTTCTGGCGCGCTGCGTGGCAAACTTAGCAGCATGAACACACAGACAAACAACTCCCCGAGCTTCCGCACGCGTCTGGCAGCCTTCCTGCTGGTACTGGCCATTGGCTTTGTCATGGGCTGGGTCAACGGGCACAGCGGCACGGCCAGCACCCCGGCCGCACTTGAGGCAGCCGAGACAACCGTGACGCAGAGCGTCGAGGAGGCCGAAGGCCAAAAGGGCCAGGATAGGGCCGCCGAGACCACCACAGACACTTCCGCAGCCACCCCGGCTGATGAGGGCTCCTCCAACACGGACGCCGGCACCAGCAGCGTTGCTCCCGAGCGTGGGCCCACCGCAAGCGGCCTCAGCGTCACCGAGGACGGCCAGTACACCTCAAAGGACGAGGTAGCCCTCTATATCCACACGTACGGTCACCTCCCCAGCAACTACATCAGCAAAACCAAGGCGCGCAACAAGGGCTGGGTGGCCTCCGAAGGCAACCTGCAGGACGTGTGCCCTGGCATGAGCATTGGCGGAAGCGAGTACTACAACGACGAAGGCGAGCTTCCCGATGCCAATCGTCGGCGGTGGACCGAGTGTGACATCAACTACCACGGCGGGTACCGCGGGGCTGAGCGCATCGTGTTCTCAAACGACGGTCTCATCTTCTATACGTCCGACCACTACCAGACTTTCGAGCAACTGTATTAGGAGCGTGATTGCGGTGTCCGAGCAGGTTCGCATGCGAGACGTCTACGAGGTTCCCATTGATGAGCGGGACTTGCTCGATATAAGCACCATCCACGACTACCTGCGCGTGACGCTCGGCTTTCCGGAGCACTATGGAAAGAACCTCGCGGCGCTGCACGACTGCTTGGGCGACATCAGCGAGCCCACGCGCCTCTACGTGATGCGCGACGCCACGATGAGCCCCGATGACGAGTACGCCCAGCAGATGGACCGTCTCTGCATGGTGCTGCTGCGCGCCGCACGCGAGAACCCCGCGCTCTCGGTGGCCATCAACACCGTTCGCTGGCCCGAATAATGAAGCGCAGCGTCCTCATTGCCGACACCACCCGCGAGGAGCGCATCCGCATTGTGGCCGAGGGGCTTGACTGGTGCGGCGACTCGAGCTGCGAGCAGTGTAGCGGATGCAGCCTGGGCGTAGGTGCCATCGACAAGATGTACCAACCCTACATTGACGGCAAGCTCGAGCTTGCCGAGATCAACTTGTTGCACGCCGCCACCCGCTACACGCACGGCTGACGTCGGCGGGTTGGCACACATCCAGCACATACCTAATCCGTATACTGTTGATGCTTTAGGGCACACGTTCCGTACCTTTCACACCCACTGAGGGAGAACTACATGAGCGAGAAGAAGGCACCGCAGGACACCTGCGTACTCGTTACCGGCGGCGCCGGTTTCATCGGCAGCCACACCGTCGTCAAGCTGCTTGAGGGCGGCTACCAGGTAGTGGTGGTTGACAACCTGTCCAACGCGAGCGAGAAGGTGCTCGACCGCATCGACCAGATCGTGGGCGACGAGGCCAGCGAGCGCCTCTCCTTCTACCGCGCC
>CACXFC010000223.1 GCA_902766835.1 uncultured Coriobacteriaceae bacterium
CAGGAACGTCGAGTACTTCACGACGATGATCTTCCTCAGGCTGGGAGGGCTCACGTTCGACGCCCTCGCTTGCTCGCCCGCCTAGCCTGTGCTACCCACCAGAAACCCCGAAGAGCCCAAAAAAGGGCGTGTCCCTTAATTGCCCCCAGTGCACGTCATCGGTTGCTGCGCGCGTCGAGCGTGCCGTCTTCCAGCACGCCCCGCACCCGCACGCGCACGAGCGCGTCGACCGGAATCGAATCGTCAACCAGCACGTCAAAGAGCCCACCGCTCACGCCGCGCCCGGGATACTGCACGACCACGAGCTCCTCGCCCCCAACGCAGCGCATTGCCTGCGCGTGGCGCATGCGCGCCGCAAGCTCCAGCATGCGCTCGCTGCGCCGTGCCGACACCGGGGCGCTGACCTGGTCGGTCCTTGCCGCCGCGGGGGTTCCGGGACGGCGGGAATAGCGAAACACATGCATCCTCGAGAAGGACATGGCCCCGCAGAAGGCCAGCGACTGCTCGAAGTCGTCGTCGGTCTCGCCGGGAAAGCCCACGATGAGGTCGGTCCCCAGCGAGAGCTGCGGAAGGGCCGCCCGCGCCTGGCTGATGGCCCGCGCATACTGCTCGGTTGTGTAGACGCGCCCCATATCATGCAGCGTGCGGTCGCATCCGGATTGCAGGCACACATGCAAAAACGGTGCCACGCGCTCCCCCGCCGCCGCCATCACACCTACCAGCTCCTCGGTCACGTCAGGCGGCTCGATGGAGGAAAGGCGTATGCGCTCGATGCTAGTCTCCCTAAGCATGCGCTCGATGAGGCCGGGCAGCTCGTAGGTGCCCTCCGCATCCTCGCCACGGAAGTTGCCGAGGTTGATGCCGGTCAGCACCACCTCGTGCGCCCCGCGGGCCTGTGCCGCGCGCACCTCTTCGAGCACCTGCTGGGTGGGAACGGAGCGCGACGCCCCGCGTGCCTTCCAGACGATGCAGAACGTGCAGCGGTTGTTGCACCCGTCCTGAATCTTGATGCCGGGGCGCGTGCGCCCCGTAGGCGTGGTGCCAGAAATGAGATGCGCAGGTGCTGGCTCGGCGGGGTTGGTATCGGTACGCGCAGCCTCGGCCAAAAGCTCGAGCGTGCGTTCTGCCACCTTGCGCTTGTCGGGCTCCACGACGGCACCCGGAGCGGCCGCCATAAGCTCGTCGGCAAAAAGGCTCGCCACGCAGCCCGTTGCCACAACGATGGGCGCCTGCGGCAACCCCGCCGCATGACGCACCGCCTTGCGCGTCTTGGCCTGGGCCTCGCCCGTGACGGCGCAGGTGTTGATGACGATAGCGTCGGCCTCGCGCTGGCTGACAACCTCACATCCCGCCTCCTGGAGCTTCAGCGCCATCGCGTCGAGCTCGACGCGGTTGACGCGGCACCCCAGGTTGACGAGCGCCACACGCCAGGGACGTCCGCTTGCGCTAGGCACGCTTGCGCACCTCGCGCTCGGTGCGGAGCTTCTGGAGCGCCGCACGTTCGGCATCGCTCAGGTCGTCGGGCGTGACCACGTTGACAATGGCGATGACGCTGCCGCGCGCCGTCGAGCCCATGCGCGGCATGCCGAAACCCTCCGCGCGCACCTGCTGCCCATATTGGCAGCCAGCGGGCACCACCACGTCGACCTTCTCGTCGGCCATGATGCCGTCGATGGTGATTGTCGTGCCCAGCATGGCATCGAAGGCGTCCACGTCGATGCGGCAGAACAGGTCATCGCCCTGACGCTCGTAGCGCTCGTGCGGAAGGATGTCGACGCGGGCGACCAGATCTCCTGCGGCATCTCCCCTGATGCCCGCCTCGCCCTTGTGCTCGATCCTGATCGACTGGCCAGAATGGATGCCCGCGGGGATCTCGATGTCGAGCTTCTCGCGCTCGGGAGCCCTGCCCTGGCCGTCGCAGGTCTCGCAGGGCTTGTCGACGACCTTGCCCACACCGCCACACACCGGGCAGGTGGTCTGCGACTGCATCTGTCCGAATATGGTGCGCTGCACCTCCACCACGCGGCCCGTGCCACCGCAGCGGGTGCAGGTGGTCTCGTGGCCACCCTCGGCCACGCCGGTGCCATTGCAGTCGTCGCAGGGCGCCAGGCGGTCGTAGGTGATGGTCTTGGTGCAGCCAGCAGCTGCCTCCTCAAGGCTGATGCGCAGCGAAATGCCCATGTCGCGCCCACGCGTGCGCTGCTGCGCCCCACTAGCGCCGCGACCTCCCCCAAAGAAGGTGTCGAAGATGTCGCTGAACCCGCCGCCGAAGATGTCGGACATGTCCACGTAGTCGCCGCCGAAGCCGCCGGGGCCGTTTGGGTCGCCGTAGCGGTCGTAGTTGGCACGCTTGCGCTCGTCGGAGAGAACCGAATAGGCCTCGTTGACCTCCTTGAACTGCTCTTCGGCGCCCGGTTGCTTGTTGACGTCGGGATGAAGCTTGCGAGCCTTCTTCAGAAACGCGCGCTTGATGGTGCGCGCATCCGCATCCCGGTCGACCCCGAGCACCTCATAGTAGTCTTTTGTCGGTTCCACGTTCCAAGACCTCCGAACCAATGATGTCGCAACTTGCCTAACAAACGAACTATCGAAAGCCGCTGTGGTTTTGGGCAATTAAGGGACACGCCCCTTTTTGCCCCGCGGAGCAAAAAAGGGCGTGTCCCTTAATTGCCGCCGCACAGCGAGAGCTATCAAAAAACAACCTATCTGAAGCTTCTCCCAAAGAGCGAGAACAGGAACAGGATGGGCAGAAGCAGGCCCAGCCAAGGCCCTGCGGAGAGCAGCACCAGCATCAGCACCACCAGAAGCACCGCACGCACCAGGCCGCCTCCCGCAGCCGCAGCCGCGTTGCGCAGCCAGCGCGGATTGGTGCTCACACCGTCTCGGAAGAGCTGTGCGGCGCCAAAGGCAACCAGCACCAGGCCCATGATCATGTTGAAGCGCCAGTTCTCGTTGACCAGACCCAGCACGATGAAGGGCAGCGAGAAGCCGATGATGCCCAAGCCTATTGACTGCTGGGGCGTGACGCGCTCGGAGGGCAGCAGCACCCGGCAGACGAAGTCGCCGGCAGACTGCCCGTTGGTTCCGGCGTTGCCCATGCCGCCCACGCGCACCGTGTCTCCGTCGTGGGTGCCCTCGGGAATGTTCACCACAACCTCGCTGGCCGTAAGCACGCGCCCCGAGCCTCCGCACACATCGCAGGGGTCCTCGACCACCCTGCCAGCGCCCTCGCACTCCGGGCAGACCATCTCCATGACGCCAAAGCCGAAGAGCGACGACAGGTCGAGCGTCATGCGACCGGTTCCCCCACAGGTGGGACAGGTCACCGCATGGGCATGCGTGTGCGAGCCGTGACCGTGGCAGGCCTCGCAGGGCGCGTAGCGCTGGTACGACACGCCCCTGTGCACGCCCTTAGCCGCGGAGTCGTCGTCGAGCGTGATCTCGAAGACGATGTCCGACCCGGCCTTGGGGTTGTACGCGCGCGAACGCGTGGTGGTGGTGCGGCGCCCACTGTAGGCACCGCCAAAGGGGAAGCCCCAGCCGAAGGGGTCTGCATCGTAGGAGCCGGCCCCGGCCGTCCCTGCAGGGCTGGCGTAGCCGCCGGCTGCCCCGCCGAAGGGCATGCCCGAGCGCATGGCGTCGTAGCGGCGACGCTTGTCATCGTCAGAGAGGACCGCGTAGGCCTCGGAGACCTCCTTGAAGCGTTCCTCGGCGTCGGGCTCCTTGTTCACGTCGGGATGCAGCTTGCGGGCCTTCTGCTGGAATGCCTTGCGAATCTGGTCGGTGGAAGCGTCCTTGTCCACTTCCAGAATCGCGTAATAGTCTTTTTCGTTCATTGCGGCCATGTATGACTGCTTTCGCCAAGGGGCAAAGCCCCGATAGACAGACGGAAAGGATTGTACCCATCAAAAACGATGCTCAAACCTTCCCCGCAGAATATGCACTACGCAAGCCTTCTGCAGTGCGAATGGGCGGGCGTGGGACGGGACCTTTGCGCGACTTTCGCGGGATGCGAGGAGCGCAGGCGCAGCGGGAGCGCGGCGCTGTTTGAGCACCCAAAGGGTGCGAGTTCGCCGCGCTGCTGTGCCTGTGCGACGAGCGGGTATCCCGCGCATGAGCGCAAGGGCCCCGTCCCACGCCCGCTCCTCAGCGTCGGCAAACAGCCTATGTCACGGAGAGGCTCAGGCCTCCAGCACCTCGTCTGGGGCAAGATCCCAGAGCCTGCCGTAGAGTTCGTTGCCTAGAAGCCAGCCTTGTTCGGTGGGAGCAAGACGCTGCCCCTGCCAGGAGGCCAGGCCCCTGTCCACGCACCAGTCGACCGCCTCGTCGAGGGCGGCAGACCCCAGCTGCGTCCGAGCGTGGACCAAAAGGCCTGGCCCCACGCCTTGCACCATCCTCATGCCCAGCATGAGATCCTCCGCCGCCGCCTGGGCTGGGCTCAGCATCTCGAGGTCGAAGGAAAGGTCCGCAAAGCTCTTTGCGGACGCGACGGCGTCACGCGATGTCGTGCAGGTCAGGCGAATGCGCGAGATATCGCCGGGAGCCTGCGGCAACTGCGGCGCGAGGCTCACGAGGCGCTCGTAGGCCTCGCGCGTGAGCATCGAGCTTGCACCCGTACCAATGCCCAGGTAGGGCACGGCGGTCCAGTACGCCTTGTTGTGCAGGCATTCCTTTCCGGGCTTGGCATAGCTTGCCACCTCGTAGCGCGCAAGGCCTGCCTCTGAAAGCACGCGACCGGCCGCCTCCATGCGCGCCGCCTGGACTGAAGAATCGTTCCAGGGCTGCTCGGAGGCACCGTAGCGCTCGTCAAAGGGCGTACCTTCCTCAATCTGGAGCGGATAGACGCTCAGGTGCCCCACGCCACAGGAGAGTGCCGTATGCAGGCTTCGCTCCCAGCTCATCTCGGTCTGCTCCGGAATCGCGCACATGAGGTCGCAGGACACGTCCATCCCGCTTGCCACGGCAGCACGCAGGCGCTCTTCGGCCAAGGCAGCATCGTGAAGGCGTCCCAGCTCGCACAGCTCGCGGTCATTGAGGCTCTGGACGCCAAGGGAGAGCCGCGTGCAACCCGCGGCGGAAAGCCGGCCGAGCAGCCTGTCGGTCAGCGAGTCGGGGTTGGCCTCGCACGTGAGTTCCTTGAGGCCGGGCGCAAGCTCCCGCACGCCACCTGCGAGCGCGGCAAGCTCGTCGCCAAGCATCGTGGGCGTCCCCCCGCCAATGTAGGCCGTCTCCAAGCCCTGCAGCAGACCGGCATCGTGCGCCTGCCACGTCAGGCGACTGAGCGCAGACGCGTAGGCACCCAGCAGCGGGTCATGCCGCGCCGTCGCCCATGACGAGAAGTCGCAGTAGGCGCATTTGCGCACGCAGAAGGGTATATGCAGGTAGAGCGATCGTGCCGAGCCGTGGTGCAGGCGGGCAAGCCACAGCGCCTCGTAGATGCCACAGGTTGCGCGTGCCATGGCGCTATGCCTCTTCCAGCAGATGGCGCAGGGTCTCCACCAACATCAGGTAGTCATCGAGTGTGACGCAGTGCATCGCCCGCTCGCGCCACTGTGCCGCGTTGGGAATGCCGCGCAGGTACCACCCCGCAAGGCTTCGCGCGCGTGCCAGATGGGCATCGGTGGCCTTCAGAAGGCGCACGTGGCAGGCGAAGGCATTCAGGCGCTGCTCCATCGTCACCTCGGCAGGCATCTCTCCCGCAACCAGGCTCTGGGCCTGTCCAAAGACCCACGGGTTGCCATAGGTGCCCCGCGCGACCATGACGGCCGTGGCGCCGGTCTCCCCCAGCATGCGTGCGGCGGCATCGGCGCTGCGCACGTCTCCCGAGCCTATGACGGGGATGCTCACGGCCTCCACCACGCGCCGCACGACGCCCCAGTCGGCCTCGCCGCGATACATCTGGCTGGCCGTGCGCCCATGCACGGCCACGGCCGCGGCGCCTGCGGCCTCCATGCGGCGCGCGAACTCGGGCGCCACCTCGGGCTCGCCCGTCCGGCGCGCGCTTCTGATCTTCACCGTCACGGGAACAGAGGCCGCGCTCACGCACGCCCGCACGATCTGCTCGGCCCGCGCAGGGTCCTCCAGCAACGCCGAGCCCTCCCCCTTGCGGGTCACCTTGGGCACGGGGCAGGCCATGTTGATGTCGATGAGCGCGAGTGCATCTCCCAGCCGCTCGCTCACCAGCTCTGCCGCCTCGCCAAACTGCTCGGGCAGCGAGCCAAAGAGCTGCACGGCTATGTCGGGCTCGCCGTCCTGGGGCACCACGAGCTCCCAGGTCTTGGCGCCGCCGAAGTGAAGGCCCGTCACCGAGACCATCTCGGAATAGGCCAGGGCAGCTCCCCCGGCGCGCGCCATCAGGCGATACGCGCCGTCAGAGACGCCCGCCATGGGCGCCATGAGAAGGGGGGCCTTCGCCAGGCGCTCTGCCAGCGAGCCCTCCCGCGAAAACGGCCTTGCCGCAGGGGCAAGGCCGCAGCTCTTAGCATATGTGGCAAGAATCTCCGACGGACGGGCGCCGCTTGCGTCCGTCATGCGTCGTCATCCACCTTGAGGACGGCAAGGAAGGCCTCCTGTGGCACGTCGACCGTACCGATCTGCTTCATGCGCTTCTTGCCTTCCTTCTGCTTCTCGAGCAGCTTGCGCTTACGCGAGATGTCGCCGCCGTAGCACTTTGCGAGCACGTCCTTGCGCACGGCACGCACGGTCGAGCGGCTGATGATCTTGTTGCCGATGGCCCCCTGGATGGGTACCTCGAACTGCTGGCGCGGGATAATCTCCTTGAGCTTGTCGCACAGGCCGCGGGCAAGGGTGTAGGCCTTGTCCTTGTGGACGATGAACGAGAGCGCGTCCACCTCCTCGCCAGCCAGAAGGATGTCGAGCTTCACCAGGTCGGACGGGCGATAGTCGGCAAACTCGTAGTCGAGCGAGGCGTAGCCCTTGGTGCGGCTCTTGAGCTGGTCGAAGAAGTCGAGAATGAGCTCGGCCAGCGGGATGTCGAAGTGCATCTCGACCGACTTCTCGGAGAGATAGACCATGTCCTTGGTGATGCCGCGATGCTCGATGGCCAGCTGCATAACCGCGCCCATGTAGTCGGGCGGCACGATGATCTTGGCATTGAGGTAGGGCTCCTCGATGCGGTCGATCTTCTCGGGTTTGGGCAGGTCCTGCGGGCTCTTGATGTCGAGCATCTCGCCGGCCGTGGTGTAGACGTGATAGTCGACCGACGGGGACGTGGCAATGAGGTCGAGGCCAAACTCGCGCTCGAGGCGCTCCTTGACCACTTCCATGTGCAGCAGGCCCAGAAAGCCCACGCGGAAGCCAAAGCCCAGCGCCACCGAGGTCTCGGGCGCCCAGGTGAGGGACGGGTCGTTGACCTTCAGCTTCTCGAGCGCGTCGCGCAGGTTCTCGTACTCCTTGTTGTCCACCGGGAAGATGCCGGCAAACACCATCGGCTTTGCCTCGTGATAGCCCGGCAGCGCCTCTGCGCAGGGATTGGCGGCATCGGTGAGGGTGTCGCCCACATGCACCAGCGACGGGTCCTTGAGGCCGGTGACCACATAGCCCACCTCGCCTACGCCCAGCTCGGGCAGCGGGGTTTCGAGCGGGCGCTTGCAGCCCACGCCGTCACAGAGGAACACGTCCTCGGTGGCCATCATCTTGAGGCGGCTGCCCTTCTTGATGGCGCCGTCAAACACGCGCACCGTGGCCACCACGCCGCGATACTCGTCGAAGTAGGAGTCGAGGATCAGCGCCTTGAGCGGTGCGTCAACATCTCCCTGCGGCGGAGAGATCAGGTACACGATGGCTTCGAGCAGGTCGTGGATGCCCTCGCCCGTCTTGCCGCTCACGCACACGGCGTCGTCGGCGGGGATGGCGAGGTCTTCCTCGATCTCTTCCCGCACGCGCTCGGGCTCTGCGGAGGGCAGGTCGATCTTGTTGATGGCCGGCACGATGTCGAGGTTTGCGTTCATGGCCAGAAGCGCATTGCTGACCGTCTGGGCCTCGACGCCCTGGGTGGCGTCGACTACCAGTACGGCACCCTCGCACGCGGCAAGCGAGCGAGAGACCTCGTAGGTGAAGTCAACGTGACCCGGCGTGTCGATGAGGTTGAACTGGTAGGTGTTCCCATCGTCGGCATCATAGGCCACGCGGACGGCATTGCTCTTGATGGTAATGCCGCGTTCGCGCTCGATGTCCATGCTGTCGAGCATCTGCGACTCAAGGTCACGCTCCTCGACGGTGTGGGTCAGCTCGAGGATTCGATCGCTGATGGTGGACTTGCCGTGGTCGATGTGCGCAACGATGGAGAAGTTGCGGATATGTGAGGTGTCTTTTTTCATGCGAGAAATGATAGCGCATGAAGCCGCGGCGTGCTATAGTTGCGAGGTTGACCTCACCGTGTCTCAACGCAGAGGCCTCACTCGATAAGATCGAAAGGGAACGTACCGTGGCAA
>CACXFC010000224.1 GCA_902766835.1 uncultured Coriobacteriaceae bacterium
CCGCTTTGGCATCGTGCCGGGCATCACCGACAAGGGCTACATCACCAACAGCTATCACGTGCACGTGACCGAGGAGATCGACGCCTTCACCAAGCTGCGCTTCGAGAGCGAGTTCCAGCGCCTCTCCCCCGGTGGAGCCATCTCCTACGTCGAGGTTCCCAACATGCAGGACAACCTCGAGGCCGTCATCAGCGTCATGCAGTACATCTACGACAACATCATGTACGCCGAGCTCAACACCAAGAGCGACTACTGCCAGTACTGCGGCTACGACGGCGAGATCCAGATCGTCGAGGATGACGGCAAGCTCGTCTGGGAGTGCCCCAACTGCGGCAACCGCGACCAGAACAAGATGAATGTCGCGCGTCGCACCTGCGGCTACATTGGCACCCAGTACTGGAACCAGGGCCGCACCCAAGAGATCAAGGACCGCGTGCTTCACCTGTAACCACAAAGCGCACGCTCAGGGGGAAGCATCCCTTCAGGCTCACACCAGCCCGAAGGGATGCTTCCCTTACGCTGTGCCAACCCGACGGAGTCCCCATGAACTACGCTGACATCAAGTATTGCGACATTGCCAATGGCGTGGGCGTGCGCACGTCCCTGTTCGTCTCGGGGTGCCGCAACCACTGCCCCGGATGCTTCAACACGGGGACTTGGAGCTTCGAGCTCGGCGAGCCCTTCACGCCAGAGGTCGAGGAGGCGCTCCTCCAAAGCCTTGAGCCCACCTACGTCGTGGGCCTCTCCATTCTGGGCGGCGAGCCCATGGAGCCCGAGAACCAGGAGGCGCTTCTGCCCTTCCTCAAGCGGGCGAAGGAGCGCTACCCGCAGAAGACCATTTGGGTCTACACCGGCTTTACCTGGGAGGAGCTGACCTGCGGGCCCTCCCGTGGCTGCACGCCGATCACGCCTGAGCTGCTGCGCACCATAGACGTGCTGGTAGACGGGCCGTTCATCCTCGAGAAGAAGGACATCAGCCTGCGCTTCAGGGGCTCCTCCAACCAGCGCCTCATCGATGTGCCCGCAACGCTTGCGCGCAACGAGATCGTCTGGTGGGAGGACGAGGCGATCTTCGCCTCGCACGAATGGTAAAGACGAACGTGCGCGGGGGCGTGTCCCCTAATTTTGTGCCAAAGAGAAGGCTTCCCTTTGGCACCCATTGGCACGCCCGCTGTTTCCTCTAGCCCTCCAGTGCGTCGAAGCGGTCGAGGCGCAGCAGCAGCTGCTCAACGTCGAGCAGGCACCACAGGCGGACGGGAGCCGCGCCCTTTGAGTGCACCCTCAGGTCACGCAGGTGCGGCCCAAGATACGAAGACACCCACTCCATGCGCGTGATGTCGTCGTAGGCAATGGTGCGGCTCTGGCCAAACGCCGGCCGCACGATCATGTGATCCGCGTAGGCCATAACCCGGTAGCGCAGGACCGCCACAATCATGAGCAGCAGCGTCACCTGGAACGACACGAAGAACGCAAGGGGCAACAGGGGCCTCATGCTAAACACCCCCAGATGGCAGAGCCATCCCGTAACGCCGCCCAGAGCGCCCATGAACAACATCACCAGCGCCAGGGTGCGCGAGACCACCATCGATACCGAGTAGGTGTCGTGGTGCAGGTGGTGCCGCTCGGAGATAACGGCACCAGCCAGGAACTCCATCACCCAGGCCAAAAGGGGAAGCGCGATGACCAGCACCGTGAGGCACCGTGTGAACGTCATCTTTCCCACCTCCCCTGCAATGACCGTCAGCCACGTCAACTCTAGCGCACCTCGCCCCATCATGTCAGCTATTTGACGCCGGCGCGCTGCTTTGCCTGCTCAATCTGCGCAAGCTGCTCGGGCGAGAGGTGGATGGGGCCAGAGGTCTCGCCGCGCGCGTCGAGGTCGTCGCCCTCAAGCACGAAGCTCCCCTGCTCGCGCAGGTTCTCCTTTGCCACGCTGATCATCAGCTTGATGCGGTTGAGCTGGTTGACCTCGCTGGCGCCCGGGTCGTAGTCGACCGCGACGATGTTGCTCTGCGGGTACATCTGACGCAGGCGCTTGATCACCGACTTGCCCACCACGTGGTTGGGCAGGCAGGCGAAGGGCTGCGCGCACACCACGTTCGGCGTTCCAGACTCGATCAGCTCAATCATCTCGGCGGTCAGCAGCCAGCCCTCACCCATGTTGTTGCACAGCGAGAGCACGCGCTGCGCCTTCTTGCCCAGCTCGTAAATCGAGGCATAGGGCTCGAAGCGGGCGCTCTTCGCCAGCATCTTGTTGATGGGCTCGCGCACGCCCTCCACGAAGGCGATCTCGGTGCGGCTGATGGCCCTGCTCGATGCAGAGGTTCCCAGCTCGTGGGCCATGTTGATCTGGTTTGCCATGCCCAGGGTGAAGAAGTCGAGCATGCCCGGCACGTTGGCCTCGCAGCCCTCGGACTCGATGACCCGCACCAGCTGGTTGTTGGCCGTGGGATGGAACTTGACCAGAATCTCGCCCACCACGCCCACGCGGGGCTTGCTGCGGTCGTTGACCAGCGGCAGCTCGTCGAATGCGTCGATGGTCTCCTGGCAGAGCCGGTAGAACGCGCGGCGGCTCATGGTGGCGATGTTCGTGCAGGCACGGCGCATGAGGGCCCCGTAGAGGCGGTCGGCAGCGCCCTTCTCCGCCTCGTAGGGACGCGTGCGATAGAGGGTCTGCATGATCAGGTCGCCGTAGATGATTGCGTAGATCACGTGGATGAGCAGCTTGGGCTGCATGAGGTTGAAGCCGGGGTTGTTCTCGTCGAGGCCGCCCGAAAGCGCCAGCGAGATGACCGGCACCTCGGGGTGACCGGAGTCTTTGAGCGCCTTGCGGATAAGGCCAATGTAGTTGGTGGCACGGCACCCGCCGCCGGTCTGGGAGATGAGCACGGCTGTGCGCGACAGGTCGTACTTGCCCGAGAGCACGGCGTTGATCAGCTGGCCGCACACCAGGATGGAGGGGTAGCAGATGTCGTTGTTCACGTACTTCAGGCCCGTGTCCACCGCCTCGTGGTCGACGGAGGGCAGCAGCACGACGTTGTAGCCCGCCCCACGCAAGACCGCCTCGGCAAGGTCGAAGTGGATAGGCGACATCTGCGGGCAAAGAATCGTGTAGCCCTTGTCCTGCATCTCCTTGGTGTAGCGCACCTTCTCGAAGGCGGCACTGGCCGCCTTGCGATAGATGGGGGTCCTGCGCGAGAGGTCGGTGCGGCGCGCGTGCTCGAGCGAGCCGTCGGCCATGTGGACGCCTGCGGGCTCCTCCTCGCGCACAAGCCCCGCGGCCGTCGCGCGCTCGAGCTCATGGCGCTGCTCCTTCAGGGCCGCCAGCAGGGAGCGCACGCGTATGCGGGCTGCACCGAGGTTGGAGACCTCGTCGATCTTGAGCACGGTGTAGATTTTTCCGCTCGACTCGAGGATCTCCTGCACCTCGTCGGTGGTCAGGGCGTCAAGGCCGCAGCCGAAGCTGTTGAGCTGGATCAGGTCGAGGTCGTTGCGCGCGGCCACGAAGCGTGCCGCACGGTACAGGCGCGCATGGTACATCCACTGGTCGACGACGCGCAGGGGACGCTCGGGCTCCATCTTGTGGGCCACGGAGTCCTCGGTCAGCACGGCCAGGCCATAGCCGCTCAGAAGCTCGGGAATGGCATGGTTGATCTCGGGGTCGTTGTGGTAGGGGCGCCCCGCCAGCACGATGCCGTGACGGTTGTGGCGTTCCATCCACGCAAGGACCTCGTCGCCCTTGCGGTGCATGTGCTCCTTGAACTCGGCGTCAGCCTCCCACGCCACGTTCACCGCCTCGTCGATCTCGGCGCGCGTGATGTGCGGGCCCTTGAAGCGGCCCTTCCCCTGCGCCGCATCCTGCTCGCGCTGCACCGAGATCAGCTCGTACAGGCGGCGCTTGAGCTCGCGCTTGTCGTCGTAGGGAATGAACGGCGAGAGGTATTCGACCGTGCCGGAGGACAACTCGTCCATGTTGAGCGCCAGCGACTGCGGGTAGCTCATGACGATGGGGCAGTTGTAGTGGTTGGTGGTCGTCTCGTCCTCGGTGCGCTCCCAACGCACGCAGGGCATCCAGATGAAGTCCGGGTCCTTGGCCAGGAGGTTCATCACGTGGCCGTGGCTGAGCTTTGCCGGATAGCAGACCGACTCCGAGGGCATCGACTCTATGCCGGCCTCGTAGGTCTTCTTGCTGGTCTGGTCAGACAGCACCACGGAAAAGCCGAGCTTGGTGAAGAAGGCATGCCAGAACGGGTAGTTCTCGTACATGTTGAGCGCGCGGGGGATGCCCACCGTGCCGCGCGGGGCCTCGGCCGGGTCAAGGCACTCGCGGTCGAACAGCAGCTTGTTCTTGAACTTGAAGAGGTTCGGCGCCTCCTCCGATGCCGCACGGCTCTTGCCCGCACCCTTCTCGCAGCGGTTTCCGGTGATGAAGCGCCGGCCCCCACCAAAGTCGTTGATGGTGAGCAGGCAGTTGTTCGAGCAGCGCCCGCAGTGCGCCTGGCGCTGCTTCACCTGGAGGCCGTCGATCTCCTCACGCGTCAGAAGCGACGAGAGCCCGTGCTCGCCGGCGCGGTCGCGCGCCAGCAGCGCCGCACCGTAGGCGCCCATGACGCCCGCGATGTCGGGGCGAATCACGTTGCGGCCCGTAAGCAGCTCGAAGGCGCGCAGCGTCGCATCGCTCATGAAGGTGCCGCCCTGCACCACCACGTCGGAGCCAATCTCGTCGTAGTCGCGCAGCTTGATGACCTTGAACAGGGCGTTCTTGATGACCGAGTACGAGAGGCCCGCCGCAACGTCGCCGATGGTCGCGCCCTCCTTCTGGGCCTGCTTCACGCGCGAGTTCATGAACACCGTGCAGCGGCTGCCCAGGTCGACGGGCATGTCGGCATGAACGGCGGCGCGGGCAAACTCCTGCACCGACATCCCCATGGAGTCGGCGAAGCTCGCGATGAACGATCCGCAGCCGCTCGAGCAGGCCTCGTTGAGCATGATGTGCTCGATGACGCCATTCTTGACCTGCAGGCACTTCATGTCCTGTCCACCGATGTCGAGGATGAACTCCACGTCGGGCACGAAGGCCTGGGCGCCACGCAGGTGCGCCACGGTCTCGATCTCGCCCGAGTCGGCACGCAGCGCCTCAATCAGGATCTGCTCGCCATAGCCGGTGGTGGTCACGTGGCCTATGGTGCAGTCGGCGGGCAGGTGGTCGAAGATGTCGTCCATGATCTTGCGGGCCGTGCCCAGCACGTCGCCGTTGTTGACGTCGTACCAGGTGTAGAGCAGCTCGCCGTCCTCGCCCACCACGGCGGCCTTCATGGTTGTAGAGCCGGCGTCGATGCCTATGAACACGCGGCCGTGGTAGTTGGTCAGGTTGCCGCGCGGCACCACCTCCAACTCGTGGCGGTCCATGAAGGTAGCGTAGTCGGCCTCGGTTTCAAACAGGGGTGCCAGACGCGCCACCTCGGAGCCCTGCGTGCCCTGCAGGTTCTCGAGCATGGCGATGACCTCGTCAAAGGTGACGTAGCGGTCGCTCTCGCCGGCAAGGGCCGCACCCGTTGCCACAAACAGGTGGGCGTTGGGCGGAATGATGCGGTGCTCCTCGTCGAGGCCCAGCGTCTCGTAGAAGCGTTCGCGCAGCTCGGAAAGGTACTGCAGCGGGCCGCCAAGGAACGCCACATACCCGCGGATGGGATGTCCGCAGGCAAGGCCCGAGACCGTCTGGTTAGCAACCGCCTGGAAGATGGAGGCGGCAATGTCCTGCGGCGCGGCACCCTCGTTGAGCAGGGGCTGCACGTCGCTCTTGGCAAACACGCCACAGCGCGACGCAATGGGATAGATGTGCTGATAGCCCTTGGCAAGCTCGTTCAGCCCCGGCGCGTCGGTCTTGAGCAGCGAGGCCATCTGGTCGATGAAGGCGCCCGTACCGCCGGCGCAGGTGCCGTTCATGCGCTGCTCGATGCCCTGGTCGAAGTAG
>CACXFC010000225.1 GCA_902766835.1 uncultured Coriobacteriaceae bacterium
GTGGGGGCAATTAGGGGACACGCCCTTTTTTGCCCCGCGGGGCAAAAAAGGGCGTGTCCCCTAATTGCCCCCACGAGATATCGGCAGCGCATGTCAAGAGGAATGGGGCTGGACGCCCATGCTACAGTGACAGATGGGAGATGATTGTATGAGCAGACAGACCATCACGCGCGTGGCGCCGTCTTCGATCGAGGTCCACGGCGCGCGCGTTCACAACCTCAAAAACATTGATGTCAACGTTCCTTTGGGCGAGCTGGTGGGCATTGCCGGCGTCAGCGGTTCGGGCAAGAGCAGCCTTGCCTTGGGCGTACTGTATGCCGAGGGAAGCCGCCGCTACATGGAGAGCCTCTCCACCTACACGCGCCGGCGCATCAGCCAGAGCGGTCGTGCGCAGGTAGATGAGGTGCTGCATGTGCCGGCTGCCCTCGCGCTGCGCCAGCGCCCCGGCATCCCGGGGGTACGCTCCACGTTTGGCACCTCCACCGAGCTGCTGAATCACCTGCGGCTGCTGTTCAGCCGTCTGGGCAGCCACGTGTGCCCCAACGGCCATCACGTGCCACCCAGCATGGCCGTGGCCTTGGAGCAAGAGATCGTGTGCCCCGAGTGCGGTGCGCACTTCTATGGTCCGGGTGCCGAAGCGCTGGCCTTCAACAGCGAAGGCGCCTGCCCCACCTGTGCGGGAACGGGCACAGTGCGCAGCATTGACGAGGCGACGCTGGTGCCCGACGAGAGCAAGACCATCGACGAGGGTGCCGTTGCCCCCTGGGGGCACCTGATGTGGTCGCTTATGAAGGACATCGCGCGGCAGGCAGGCATTCGCACCGACGTTGCCTACCGCGACCTCACGCCGGAGGAGCAGGAGTTTGTGCTGCATGGCGCTCCGGACAAGTACCACCTTCTCTATGCCAACGAGAAGACGGGTACTGCCGGCGAGATGGACTTCACCTATTACAGCGCGCGGCACAGCGTGGAGAACGCGCTTGCCAAGGTGAAGGACGAAAAGGGGCTCAAGCGCGTGGCGCGCTACCTCACCGAGGCTCCTTGCCCCGATTGCGGTGGTACGCGCCTGTCCGAGGCCGCGCGCGGCCCGCTCATTGACGGCATCAACCTTGCGCAGGCAACGGCAAAGACGCTGGACGAGCTGGTCGTGTGGCTTGCAGGTGTGCCGCAGCTGTTACCAGAGGACCTGCGTCCCATGGCCCAGAACATCATCGACGAGACTGTGGAGCCGGTGGAGCGCCTGCGCCAGCTGGGCTTGGGGTACCTCTCGCTCGACCGTGCGAGCAGCACGCTCTCAACCGGCGAACGCCAGCGCGCGCAGCTGGCCCGCGCGGTGCGCAACCGTACCACGGGCGTGCTGTACGTGCTGGACGAGCCCTCCATAGGCCTGCACCCCTCAAACGTGGACGGGTTGCTTGGGGTTATGGACAGCCTGCTTGAGGATGGCAACACCGTGGTGGTTGTCGACCATGACGTGCAGGTGTTGCGTGAGGCCGACCACCTGATTGAGATTGGGCCGGGTTCTGGTGCCGACGGCGGCACGGTGATTGCGCAGGGCTCGGTGGACGAGGTGGCCGCGAACGAGGACTCGCGCATCGGTGGCTTCCTCTCGGGTGAGCGTTGCGTGCGCGTGCGCGAACGCAGCAACACCGAGGAGATGTTCGAGCTTGGGGCCTTGCACCTCGTAACCGATGCCATCCATACCGTGAAGCCGCTGGAGACCTGGGTGCCGCGGGGACGCTTGACCGCCGTTACGGGCGTGAGCGGCTCGGGCAAGACCACGTTGGTGCTGGAAGGCCTGGTGCCAGCGCTGAAGGCGCAGCTGGCGGGCGAGAAGATGCCAGCACATGTGCGCGTTGCCGAGGCGGAGGGCCTGCGCCGCGTCAACCTGATTGACGCCACACCCATTGGTGCCAACGTGCGCTCGACGGTGGCCACCTATTCGGGGGTGCTCGACGATCTGCGCCGCGCCTTTGCGGCAACCACCGACGCCAAACAGCTGGGGCTCAAGGCGGGGGACTTCTCGTACAACACCGGCAGCCTGCGCTGCCCCACCTGCGACGGAACCGGCTCCATCAACCTCGACGTGCAGTTCTTGCCCGACGTTGAGATTGCCTGCCCCGACTGCAACGGCTCGCGCTACGCCAAGAAGGCGTGGGACGTGCGGCGCCACACCACGCGTGGCGCCAAGGGCGAGAAGCAGGGCTACCTGAGCCTGCCCGAGCTGATGGCCATGACGGTTGACGAGGCGCTTGCGCGCGTGGGGACGCTGCGCAAGGCGAAGGCAAAGTTGCAGGTGCTGCACGATCTTGGCCTTGGGTACCTCACGCTGGGCGAGGCCACACCGGCCCTTTCGGGCGGCGAGGCCCAGCGCCTGAAGCTCGCCGGCGAGGTGGGCAAGCGGCAGGACGACGCGCTCTTCGTGTTTGACGAGCCCACCATTGGCCTGCATCCGCTCGACGTGGAAGTGCTGCTGGGCGTGCTGCAGGGATTGGTGGCACACGGGGCCACGGTGGTGGTGATCGAGCACGACCTAGACATGATTGCCAATGCCGATTGGGTGATTGACCTTGGTCCCGGCGGGGGCGAGCAGGGTGGCCGCATCGTCTGCGCGGGCACTCCCGAGGACGTTGCCGCCTGCCCAGAGAGCATCACCGGCCGCTATCTCTAGCGGGAGAGGCCGGGGGCAATTAAGGGACACGCCCTTTTTGCCCAGCTGGGCAAAAAGGGCGTGTCCCTTAATTGCCCAGCGCACGTTAATGGCCTGGTGGCCTACCGCAGTTTAGCGCGCCTGGCATTCCTTTGGCAGGTTGCGGAACTACCGCACAAGCACCTCGCCGGTGCAGTCGTAGACGCTGCCGTCGCGCACCACTTCGCCCACGGAGTCGACGAAGATCATGCCCGAGCGCGGGTTCTTGATGGAGTCGACGTGTCCGGTGATGGTGGCGTTCACGTCGGAGTACTCGAAGGAAAGATCGCAGCCCACCATCTCGCAGTCGATGAGCGTGAGGTTCTTGGCGTAGCACAGCGGCTGCGTGCCCTCGATGCGGCAGTTGATGAGCGTCAGGCCGTCAGAGTACCAGCCCAGGTACTCGCCGCGAATGACCGAGTTGCGCACGGTCACGTTGTGGGCGTGCCAGAAGGCGTCCTTGGTGTCGAGCTCGGAATCCTCGATCGTCAGGCCGTCAACGTACTGGAACGAATACTTGCCCGTCATGCGCACGTGGCTGAGCTTGACGTCGGTGCTGTGGAAGAAGGGGTACTCGCTGACAAGCGTGGTGTTGCTCAGGCGCAGGTCTTGGCACATCCAGCCAAACTCGGCCGAGTTGATGGCGCTGCCGTCGATGCTGATGTCGGTGCACTCGCGCACCGCCTTGATGCCCTCCAGCGTGGAGTTGCTGATGCGGCCATGGCGGGCGTACCAGATGGCGGCTCGGGTGAGCTCGTCCATATGCACGTTCTGAAGCGAGAAGCCCGCCGTGTGCCAAAGGGGGTAACGCAGCGAGAAGCTGCTGTCAATTACGCAGATGTCGCGGCATTCCTTGAGCGAGGACTCGCCGTCGGTAGGGCCGGCGAAGGTGACGTCGTTGATGCAGGCATGCTCGAGGCCATAGAGCGCACGCTCCTCGTCGTGGGTCTCGTGCTCGATGCAGATGCAGGTTGCGTTGGTGTTCACGTTGGTTTCCATTCCTCTCTCCTCTCATCTGCGAACAACGATACGCCTGCCTCAAATGGATAACAAATACCTATTGATTATTCGAAAGCATAGACGGTAAGCATTGATACAAGCTTGGTCTGCAGGCGCGATTTCCGCGTGCCTTTCCATGGGGCAACCGTTTTTGATACGCTCTTTCCGTTATCGAGAAGGGGTCAGAATGAGTCGTCTTGCAGAATTCAAATCGTACGTGCAGGCGGTGCCGCGCATTCTTACGATTCAGGTCGTCACCGACACGGTGATGACCGTATGCAATCATGGCCTCAAGGCGGTCGCGGGCTGGGCTCTGGCCTCTCAGGGACGCGTGGCGGTTACCACCGGCGACTTCATGTTCCTCTTCACGTCATGGCAGGGCCTGTTGCTCATAGCGCTTGCCCTTGTGGCCGTCTACGTATCGGTGACGTTCGATGTCAACGCAATGATTGCCTTTGCGGGACACTGGCTGCGCGGCGAGGACGACTCGGCGCGCACGGCCCTGCGCGATGGACTGGTGGCCTCGCGGCGCTTCCTCACCCCAACTGGCCTGCTCGTGGTGCTCTACATGGCACTGCTTGCTCCCATATTGGGCGTCGGCCTCTCAATATCGCTTACCAAAAACCTCTATGTGCCAAACTTCATAACGTCGGTCATCTTCAGCTCAAACTTGTATACGCTGGCGTATGTGGCCTTCTTCATCGTCTTTGCGCTAGTTGGGTTCCTCGGGACGTTTGTGGTGTTTGGCGTGGTGCTCGACAACATGAGCGTGCGGGATTCCATACGTCAGTCGGTGGCCATTATCCGCAAATGCTGGCTCGACTATATCTGGCGTATGGTCTTATTCGACTTGGTGCTTGTGCTTTGCGGGATAGTCGTGATGCTTTTCACCCTGTTGCTTGTGGTGGTAATCCTTAACGTGCTCTCGATGATGGGCGTGGAGGGAGAGCGCTTCTCCTCTCTGTTCCTTATGCTCTCGGGTAGCTTCATGTTGATGTTGCTGTTCTCGCTCAGCTCGTCACTCATGCAGGTCAAGGCGACTGAGCGCTATCTGGCCTACACCGACGGCCTGCCCGAGAAGGTTGCCGTACGCCGCCATCGCAATCACCCGTTCATGATATTGGCCTTCGCGGGGGCGGCTGCGCTTATTGCCATTGGGGCGTACATCCTTTCGCAGAGTTTTGACACGGCGTTCCCTCTTGAATCGAAGGTGCAGGTCGTGGCGCACCGTGCCTGTGGTACGGAGGGTCCCGAGAACACGGCGGCCGGCCTTGACGTTGCCGCGCAGGCAGAAGCTTGGGGCGCCGAGATTGACATTCAGCGTACGGCCGATGGCTACTACGTGGTCAACCACGACGATGACTTCTACCGCGTGGCCGGCGATCCGCGCAGGCCAAGCGAGATGACCCTGGCTGAGGTGAAGGCGCTGAGCGTTGCCAATGCCGCCGACCCGTCTGCCCCGCGCGTGCCGGTGTCCACCTACGAGGAGATGCTCGAGGGCTCGCGCGACAGGCTGATCCTGTTCGTCGAGCTCAAGGGCAGGACGGCCGACAGGCAGATGGCTGACGATGCCGTGCGCATTGCCCGAGAGCGTGGCATGCTCGACCAGTGCGTGTTCATTTCGCTGAAGTACGACCTCATCGACTACCTCGAGGATACCTACCCTGACGTGCAGACGGGCTTCCTCGCATTTGCCTCGTATGGCAATACGGCTGCCCTCAACACCGACTACCTCGCCCTTGAGGAAGAGGCCATGTCGTCGCTTACCATTAGCGCCATCCATGCCCAGGGCAAGAAGGCGCTGGTGTGGACCGTCAACAACCAGGAGGCGCAGCGGCACTTCCTGCTCACAAGCATTGACGGCATCATTACCGACCGCGTCACGCAGGCCAACGACCTGCGCGAGGCGCTGGCCGCGCGCGACGACTCCGAGCGGATCGCGGACTTCTGTTCCCAGATGTTAGTCGGCTCAAGGTAGGCGAGCTCGGCGTAGATGGCAATTAAGGGACACGCCCTTTTTTGCCCCGCGGGGCGAAAAAGGGCGTGTCCCTTAATTGCCTTGAGCTTTCCCATTTCAAAGGGTGTCGCCCCTTTGAAATGCAAGCGAAATGGCCTTACTTCCCGTTCAGCTCGCGGAGGACGCCGTAGGCCATGGGCAGGGCAATGAGCGTGGTGATGATATCGGTTGTGGGCTGGGCAATCTGTACGCCCAGCATGCCCAGAAGCGGCGGGAGCACCAGCACCACGGGACCCAGAACCAAACCCAGGCGGCAGGCGCCCAGGAAGGTGGCGCGCCACATCTTGCCTGCGGTCTGCAACAGGAAGTTGGTGACCATGGCCACTCCGGTGAAGGGCATGGTGATGCTGCAGAGGCGCAGGGTGAGCGTTCCGAACGCCACGACGTCGGGGTCGTCGCGGAAAATGGCAATGAGCTGCGGAGCCCAGATGAACGTGATGACGCCAATGGCGGCAACCGAGATAAAGGCCAGGCGGATGGCGGTGAAATAAGCCTCGCGGATGCGGTCGTAGCGCTTGGCGCCCAGGTTGTAGCCGGTGATGGGCTGGAAGCCCTGGCCAATGCCAATCTGGAAGAAGTTGCCCACGCTGGTGATACGCTGCACCACGGCAATGCCGGCGATGGCTGCGTCGCCAAAGGGGGCGGCAGCGTTGTTGAGCAGGCTCGTTGCCACGCCCAGCATGACCTGGCGGGCAAAGGACGGTACGCCGCCGTTGTTGATGACGCGCATCATGGCGGCGTCGGGGATGCGCACGTACCGCAGCCCCAGCGGGGTGATGCCTGCGCGGCTCATCTCAATGAGCAGCAGCGCGAAGCTCACGCCCTCCGAGATGACGGTGGCAAGCGCGCTGCCTGCGATGCCCATGCCCAGCGGGAAGATGAACAGTGGGGTCAGGATGGTGTTGAGCACGGCGCCGGCGACCATGCAGAGCATCGAGTAGAACGACTCGCCCTGGAAGCGCAGCTGCATGTTCATAAGAAAGCCGCTGGCGATGAATGGTGCGCCAAAGAGGATGATGCTGATGTAGGTGCGCGCGTAGGGAAGGATGGTGGGCGTTGCGCCGCCCACGTAGCACAGTTGGTCGAGCAGCAGGTGCCCTACAAGTGCGATGAGGGCACCGATGGTCACGGTGGCGGCAATGCCCGTGTTGACGTAGACGGCAGCCTCCTCGGTCTTGCCCGCACCCAGGCAGCGGCTCATGTGGATGCCCGTTCCCTGGGCAAAGTAGAAGGCAACCGACTGAATGACCGTCATGGTGACGAAGGCAACGCCCACCGCGGCGCTGGCGCTGGTCACGCCCATCTGACCCACGAAGAACGTGTCGGCCAGGTTGTACAGGGTGGTTACGATGTTGGCGAAGATGGAAGGCGCGGCCAGCGAAAGGATAAGCGGCTGGACCGGACGCTCAAGCATCTCGCGACGCTTCTCTTCGGGCGTCTGCTCCTTGGGGAGTATGAGTGAGGCAAGTGATTTCATGCCACCTATGGTACGTCACGCTTCTGGTGTCTCAAAAAACCCTACACAGTACGCATGCAATCGCGAACAAATATCTTGTAGACAAAGGATAGGAAGCGCCTGCGAAGCTGCTACGATGGGGACACCAATTAGAGGGAGGCTTGCATGCGCAGAAAAGACCGCGAGGTCACAGACCACAATCGTATAGACGAGATTCTTGCCACGGCCAAGGTGCTGCACCTGGGGCTTGTCGATGAGGGTCGGCCGTACGTGGTGCCGCTGCACTATGGGTACGAGTGGGAGGATGACGGCAAGCTCGTGCTGTGGTGCCATGGCGCGCGTGCAGGGCGCAAGATCGATGTCATCAAGACGGGTGGCCCTGCGTTCGTCGAGCTCGAATGCGATGTGGAAGACATCTCGGGCGGCGAGGTTGCCTGCGACTACGGCAGCGCCTACGCCAGCGTCATGGGAGATGCCCACGTGCACCTTGTGGAGGACGTGGCCGAGAAGGTTCACGGGCTTGAGGTGCTCATGCGTACGCAGACGGGCCGTAGCTTCACCATTCCCGAGGCGCGCGCCAAAGCCGTGGCGGTCCTACGCATCGAGATGGAGAACATAAGCGCCAAGTCTCGCCCCAAAATGGGAGGGGACAGGCCGGCCTAACCCCTCTGGTGGTTCCGGCGCCGCAGGATTGTGATAAAGGCAATGGCCAACGCCAGCAGGGCGATGACGGGGATGACCGCGGCGCGCCCCATGGCGTCGCAGGCACGTGTGCCCAAAAAGGCGCCGAAGGTGAACGTGGCGATGATGGAGAAGAACAGCCCTGCGCGCAGGAGCTTGTCAACGTCGTTGTGCATGAGGCCCAAGAACAGCGCATCGACCATCTTGCGCAGGTTACCGGTGCTTATGGTGGTGACGATGGCTTCTCCGCGGAAGGTCGTGAACGTCTCGTATTGCATGGCCGCCACGAAGCTCACGATGCAGTTGGCGTATGCGTCCCATTGCTCGCCTAGGGGGATGAAACCCACCACGGCAAGCCCTACGATCTCGGCTGCAAGCACGGTACGACGCACGAGGCGCATCTCGTGGCGCTCCAGCACCTCCTTGATGAGCAGCGAGGCCATGAGCCCCACGGCAAAGGCGCAGATGGGCAGCAGGTAGGAGAGGTACTTCTCACGTGCCCCGTTTGCCAGCGATATGCCCAGCTTGACGATGTTGCCCGTCTGGGCGTTGGCGAACACGCCCCCGCGCTCGAAGTAGGTGTAGGCGTCAAGGAAGCCACCCACCAGCGTGAGCAGGTAGGCGACGCGCATGCGCTGCGAGGGCATGAGGGCGGCTTGGTTGTTCGTCGTGCTGGCCATGGTGATCCTTTCGGCGCGTGTGGCACATCAAGGATAGGCGTTATGTGTCGCCGGTGGTCTGCGGTTCCAAATAATGGAAGTGCAACGGCGCCGGCGCACGCGAACCCTCTTGGAAACTAAGGGACGCGCCCTTTTTGCCCTGTGGGGCAAAAAGGGCGCGTCCCTTAGTTTCCGGGCTGGTGCCGCACGCGCTACTGGAAGTAGATGGTGCCGTCGACGTCTATCTCAAACTGGGCGTTCGGCGTGAGGAAGTAGTCGCCAAAGGTGTCTTCGATGCAGAAGCCGTAGAGGTAGGAGCCATCGGGCAGGTAGTCGTAGGCAATCTTGAGCTCGCTGTCGGTAACCGTGCAGGGTTCGCCCTCGTAGCTGCTTGCCGTCACGCTCGGGTCTGCCGAGAAGGCCTTGTAGAGTGGCACGATCACATCGCCGCGCTTGATCTTGGTGAGGTTGCGGTCAACGGCGCCGCTTGCGTCAACGCCATTCCACGCACCCTCTACCACCACGTTGTCGTCTTTCATGTTCTGACGCATGCGCAGGAAGCACTCCTGCCCGTTGAGCGTGATGGGGGAGGTGTAGATGATGTAGTCGTCAGTTGCGCTTACCACGGACAGGTTGAGGTTCTGGCCGTCAGGCAACGACAGCCAGTAGCCGTTGAAGCCGTCGGAGAACATGCCGGTCTTCCAGTCACCGTAGATGTCGTAGGTCTCACCTAGCGAGATGAGGTCTGCGCCATCTGCCGAAAGCTCGTAGACCAGGCCGCTGACCACGGAGGCGTTGTCGATGCCATTCTGGTCGAGCTGGAACCAGAAGGTTCCCTCGTCGTCTACCTGCGGCTCTTCGGCAAAGGTAATCTGCGAGCTTGAGTCGGTGTGGTCGTCGACGTAGTCCCAGTGGTCAGTGGTCTCCTGCTGGAGCTCCTGCGTGTTGCCCAGAAGCCAGTTCCAGATGTTGTCCTCGAAGAAGGTGTCGCCCGAGTACTGCTGGTACTGCGAGCCGCCGTTGTAGGTGGCACCGGTGGCCAGACGGTCGACGTACTGCAGGTAGGAGGGGTTGACTGCAACCTGCTGGAAGATGGAGAGCTCGGTCTTGCCGTTAATGCGCAGGGGGTAGTAGGTGGAGAGGCCCGTTGCGCCCGCGTGGTAGGTGCCGCGCACCTGGTAGGTGACGGCGTCGTGCAGCGACTTCTTGACGTCGGCGGCGCTGGGGGTCACCTGGGCGCAAGCGTCAACGATGCCGCCGAGGTCAACCATGTTGGTAAAGCCCTCGCGGCGATTGTTGCAACCATAGTTGTCGGCCTTGTGGATGCCGCGGCTCATGGCAGCCAGCGTGCTCTGGTTCTGCCCCGAGGCGTACATCTCCTGCGAGAAGCGGTAGAAGTCCTGAATGAGCTGGTCGATTTTCGAGAGGTCTACCACCGAAAGCGTGGCAAAGCCCTTGCTGTTGCGATCCACGGAGGCAATGTAGCTATCGCATAGGCTGCGTCCGAACTCCGCACCGGTGCTGGAAGGATTCTTGGCCAGGTATTCGACGATGGAGCTGTACTCCCACCCCGAGGCGGGCTCGCTCTCCTGCGAGGCGATCATGTACTTGGAGTAGGTGGCCAGCACGTTGGCGGTCTCGAGCGTGCTCATGAGGCAGGCGTCAAAGCCCACGAACTCGAACTTGTCCCACATGCCCTTGAAGGAGGTAGCCAGCGCCTCGTCCAGCTCGCGCAGCGTGAGCGAATTGTTGTTGTTGCGCTCGTCGAAGCACACGCCTGAGATCGATCCGCCGCCGTGGTCCCACAGGATGAGCGCCATGTGGTCGGCAGGATAGTTCTTGATGCCCCAGGTGAGGAAGTCCGAGAGGGTCTTCGCGTCACCCATGTTGGCGGCGCTGACGCTGCCCACATCCATGATCGAACCGTCTTGGATGAGGTAACGCCCGAGCTTGCGCGGACTCACGGTCCGGTTGCGCCAGCTCCTCGCACCGCCCGTCTCAACCACGAAGCTGACCTTGTCGCTGCCGGCGGCGCCCACCATCTCACTGAGGTCCTTGGTGGCCGCGGCGCCCTGCGATTCGAGGTTCGATCCGCAGAGGTAGACGAACACGGTCCAGCTGTCCTTGTCGATCTTTGCGGGCTTGGTGCCGGCGGGCTTCATGCGGTTGATCTCAAGCTCGCCGCTCCCGCGCTCCGCCTGCATGGATACGCCACTGGAAACAAGGTCGGACAGCGTTTGGCTGTTGTTCGGGTTGGCGCCGGGTGAGGCTGTGGGCATAGCAACGCAGGCAGCTAGGGCAACGCAGGTGGCGGCGGTTGCAAGCAGGGCGCCCAGCCGCTTGGGTATGCGTGGATGGGTCATGAGCGTGTCTCCTTGCGGTTGCTACTTTGCGAGCTTGGTCTGGAGCTGCTGCAGAAGGGGCAGCAGTGCCTGGCCGTCGCGCGTGGTGATGCCGTTCTGCCCAATGGCAAGCGTGTTGCGCTGATACGCGAGCGTCTGACCCGCAAGATCCTTCCATGTGTAGGAGAGCCTTCCGCCGCGGCCGTCGGCCAGGTGCACGCCCGTGTCGGAGAGCAGCATGCCCGCGCGTCCGGAGGCGGTGGGGTCGAGCAGCAGGTACGGAACGTCAGTCGCGGCAAGACCGAAGTTGGCGCGCAGTGCCGCAGCGTTCTTGTCGATGGTGTCGCCCCAGAAGGTCTGCGACGTGCTGCCCTGCTTGAGGCTGTTCATATAGGTGGTGATGATCTGCTTGGCGCTTGCCTCTTCGCGCTTGTGCGGTTTGATGGCAGCGCGACGGGTGCCGGTCCTGTGCGTGCCGCCCTCGGTGACCTTGACGCGTCTCGGCTGCTTGTCCTGATCCATGGTTGCTCCCTCGTGTTGTTGGCAATGCCTCTACCATACTGCCTTTTGCACCAAAAGGCAGCCGAGGGCTCGGCTGAGGTAGCCAAGCCACAGGGAAGAGGTGGTCTTTGTCCTGCCCCGCGGGCCGCTGCCGTCGTGCGCACGGCTGCTAGTTGGCCTGTACGGGGCGCCTTTTTTCATTGGCGAGGGATTACTGCAGGCAGGCCTCGCGGCAGTCACAGGTAAGCAGGTGGTCATTGACAATGCCTACGGCTTGCAGGAACGAGTAGGTGATAACGGGCCCCACATAGCGCATGCCGCGCTGCTTGAGGTCGGCGGAGACGCTGCGCGAAAGATCGGTGACGGTCGGTATCTCGTCCATGCTGGTCCACGAGCCCACAACCTGCTGCCCACCCACGAAGCCCCACAGGTAGGCGTTCAGACTGCCAAACTCCTGGCAGATGCGCTGGGTTGCCTGTGCGTTGCTGCGTACGGCCCACACCTTCCCGCGTGCTCGCACGATGCCTGGGTCCAAGAGTGCCTCCTCCAGCTCTTGGTCGGTCATTGCGGCGCAAGCGTCAATCTCAAAGTTATGAAAGAGGCGACGATAGGCCTGGCGCTTGTGCCAGATGGTGCGCCACGAGAGCCCGACGCTCGCGCCCTCCAGGCACAGCATCTCGAAGAGCTTGCGGTCGTCATGGACAGGCCGGCCCCATTCGTGGTCGTGGTAGGCAAGAAGCTCGGGCGTCACGTACCACGAGCGGCAATCGAGCGGGTTGGCAATGGACACGGACGCCTCCTTAGCCGGTGTGTGCACTCACTATAGACGAGCTACGCGTGGTGGCATACGAGGGGACACGCCCCTCATTTCCGATTTGTCTGACCATGGGTCGCAGAGTGCCAAAACGACACACTAAACTGAAAAACCCACTACGCAATAGGCTGCCAACCTGTGCTTTAATCTATAGGTTGGCTCACTTTGTCTCTAAAAGTAAAACGAAACGTCTCCTAAGGGGGCTGCCACTTTGCGTACGGCATTTTCTGTCTTTCTACGCGATCTGCGTCGCATTTTGCATAACCCGGTAGCGCTGCTCGTTGTGGGCGGCATCTGCGTGGTCCCGTGCCTTTATGCCTGGATCAACGTACTGGCAAACTGGGATCCCTACGAGAATACGAGCGACGTCTCTATCGCGGTGGTTTCCGAGGACAAGACCGTCAACATGGAAGCGACGGGAGAGATTTGCGTCGGCGACATGCTGATTGACGCGCTCAAAGACAACGACAAAGTGGGTTGGAACTTCCTCGACACCAAAGACGAGGCGATTGCGGGCGTACGTGCCGGTGACTACTACGCGGCCATCATCATTCCGCCTGACTTCTCCAAGCAGCTCACAGGCATCCTCAACGGCAAAACCGACAAGGCCAAGCTGCTCTATTACGTCAACGAGAAGGTCAATCCCATTGCCCCCAAGGTATCCGACACGGTTGCGGCTACCGTCCAAAGCCAGGTTGACAGCCAGTTCACCGCCAAGGTGGGCGAAGTCATAGCCGAGAAGCTTGGGGGCTTCTCTGGCGAAGCCCTCGACAAGGCGCAGAACACCGTCGACAAGGGCTCCTCGATACTCGATGACATCAGCCTTACCCTCGTGAACGTCGACACCGAGTTGGACGGGCTTTCGCAGAAGCTCAAAACAACCAAGTCGGCCCTCGAAAGCGTGGCGGACAGCACGGAGGGAGTCAGTGGGGTTGGTTCGCGCGTGAGTGGCAGTCTCGCCGACGTCCTGAACAACTTCAATTCCACCAGGACGGGCGCTAACAACCTCATCGCGCAGATCAATGGCGCGCTTGGCAACGGCGCCAGCGCCATCTCGTCGCTCTCGTCGCGTGCCAACTACGACGTCTCTGCCATCGCGGGTGACATCGCGGTAGCCCAGGCGCAGGTGAACGCCGCCATTCGTGCGCTGGAGAACGACCTTACCGACAGCGAGGCGCTCAGCTCTAAGCTCGCAGATGCCTACAACCTCGTGTTGACCATCAACCCTACCGACGCATCCGCACAATCGATGCGTGTCGCGCTCGAGGGTGAGATCTCGCGCGAGCACGACCTCATGATTCAGATTACATCAGAGCAGCAGGCCAAGCTCGACGAGCTGCGCGACCTTGCCTCTCGCTTGGAGTCGACCGCCGCCAACGTGGCTGCCATGTCGCAATCGATCAACTCCAAGGTCCAGACGGGCACCGGTGCGCTGTCAAACGCGCAGACAGGCGTTGTGGCTAATGCCCTGAGCGAGATTCACTCGTCGCTGGACTCCCTAGTGACCAGTGCCACCGAGCTGGAAGCGGCTGCCCGTCAGATTGACCCCATCATCGAGCAGGTCGAGTCGATGGCGCGTGAGTTTGCGAGCATCCTGGGCACCACCGACGACGCGTTTGGTGGCACCCGCACCTCGATTTCCAACCTGCGCGAAAGGGTGGACTCGTTGAGCGGGGAGCTTGATGCCATTCGTTCGTCGGAGGCTTGGTCGGTCCTCAAGCAGCTCGTTGAGACCAATCCCGACGCGGTTCACGAGTTCCTCTCCGCACCCGTTTCGATCAGCGAGGTCGCGCTCTTCCCCGTGGCCAACTACGGCAGCGGCGTCGCACCCTTCTTTACGAGCCTGGCCCTGTGGGTGGGCGGCATCGCGCTCATCGCACTCTTCAAGCTCGAGGTGGACGAAGACGAGGTGGGCAGGCTGCGCCCGTGGCAGGCCTACTTCGGGCGCTGGATGCTCTTCGTGCTCATCGGTGCGCTGCAGGCCATCGTCTGCTGCACGGGCGACCTCATCATCGGCATCCAGTGCGCCTACCCGTGGGCGTTCTACCTGTCGGCCATCGTGGCCTCCTTCGTGTTCGTCAACATCATCTACGGCCTCTCCGTGGCCTTCAAGCACCTGGGCAAGGCGCTCGCCTTCACCCTCGTCATCCTGCAGGTGCCCGGTTCTGCCGGCATGTATCCCATCGAGATGATGCCGCCCTTCTTCCGCGCCATTGGCCCCTGGCTGCCCTTCACCTACTCCATCAACGCCATGCGCGAGGCAATCGCGGGATTCTATGGCTCGAACTTCGTCCACAACCTGGGGATGCTGCTGCTGTTTGTGGCGCCCTCCATCCTGCTGGGCGTAACCATGCGGCGGCACCTGGTGAACATCAATGGCCTCTTTGACGCACGCCTGCGGGCCACCGACCACCTTATGGTGAGCGAGCCCATTGCCGTCGAGGGCAACCACTATCGCCTGGAGACGGTTGTCAAGGCGCTCCACAGCCCCGAGGAGTATCGCGAGACCTTCGAGGAGCGCGCCGGCGCGTTCGAGAAGGCGTACCCCACCCTCATCCGACGTGGCGTCTTGGCCCTGTTCCTGCTTCCGCTGGCGCTCTTCGTGCTGATGCTCGTGCTCGATGCCCAGCTCCCCACAATCGGCTGCCTGGTCATTGCGCTGGTGGCCATCTACAGCTTCCTCATTCTGGTCGAATACTTCCACGACCGCATCAAGCACAAGCGTGCCCTTGCCAACATGTCCGAGGACGAGCTCAAGGGAGTGCTCGTGGAAACCCTGCGCGACGAGGTCATGCCCTACGCGCCCATTGACGCCATCATTGAGAAGCGCAAGCGCCGTGCGGCCAAGTCCGACGGCACGCGCGCGACGCAGCGCCTGGTTGGGATGCTCCAGTACCCCACGCGCCTGACGGAAAGGGGCGGCGCAGACCAACAGGACGAAGCCTCGAAGGGAGGTGACGAGCAGTGAGCCGCATACTAGCCGTTATCCGCCGCGACTTTGATCATGTCCGCGGCAACGTCATCGCCCTGCTCGTCTGCATGGGTCTGGTCATCATGCCGTCCCTGTATGCCTGGTTCAACATCGCGGGCGGATGGGACCCCTACGCCAACACCGGCGGCCTCAAGGTTGCCGTGGCCAACTCCGACGAGGGCGTCCAGGGCAGCATCCTGCCCTTCCGCATCAACGTGGGCGAGCGCGTGGTTTCCAACCTTGCCGGCAGCGAGAAGATCGGCTATGTGATCACCAGCGAGGACGACGCCATCGACGGCGTCTACTCAGGCGAGTACTACGCCGCCGTGGTCATTCCGGCCGACTTCTCCACCAACCTCCTCAGTGTCTTCAGCAAGAGCCCCAATCATCCGCAGCTCCTCTACTACGTCAACGAGAAGCGCAACCCCATTGCGTCCATCGTCACCGGCAAGGCGTCGACCTCCATCCAGACCATGATCAACGAGGACCTAAGCGCCACCGTGTCGCAGACCACGACCGACATCATGGACGAGCTGGGCGGGGTGCTCGACGACGACAGCCTGCTTTCGGTTGCCTCGCGTCTCAACTCGGTCGTCGAAGACTCTCTTGGCGCGCTGCGCAGCTCCGCCACCAACATCACCGCCTACCAGGGCGTCATCACGTCGATCCGCAACGTCACAGCCACCTCCGACGCAATGCTGGGCAACGACTCGCTCTCGCTCGACGCGGCCGGAAAGCTCTCCGGCGCCGCAGACAAGGTGCGCGACTTCGATGCGAAGATCCAGAACGCAAAGCAAAGCGCGTCGGGCGCCATCGACAGCGGGCTGGGCGCCCTCTCCGAGGTTGAGACGTCCATCAACGACGCCTTCAACACCGCCAGCGGCGAGACGGACAAGCTCGTCGAGGCGCTCAACAAGGCGGATGCGGCGGCCATTGCCCACCGCAACAACATCCAGGCCCTCTGCGACGCGTTGTCGCAGCTCAACGGTGACGTCTCGAACTTTGCCGCGCAGGTTCAGGTGGCAACCCCCGACGAGACGGTCACCCTCGAGGGTGCCAACCGCCTCTCGGTCGATGTGAGCGATGCCCTCTCGCGGGCCGAGAGCATCCGTGACTACCTCAACGAGCTCATCGGGACGCTCGAGAAGGGCATTGGCGACATTACCGCCGCGCAGGGCAACGCCGAGGTCAGCCGCGCCGAGCTGGCGGCGCTGGTTGCAGACGCGCGCGCCAACATCGACGCGGTGCGCAACAGCTACAACGACTCCATGGGTGGCTCGCTGGGCTCTGTTGCCAACGCCATCGACTCCGCAGCTGATGAGGCCCAGAACGTCTCCTCGACTCTCAAGACCCAGATCGATACGCTCACGCCGCTCCTGAGCGGCACCTCGACGGACCTCCAGGGCCTCGAGGACACGCTTGGCAAGGCGGCCAAGAAGCTCAACGATTCCGCCGACAAGCTTGACGCGCTGCATACTAAGCTTGAGGGGGCGCTGTCGTCGGGTGACCTCGACCTCGTGCGCACCATCTTTGCCGGTGACCCCAACGCGCTGGTGGACTTCTTCTCGGCGCCCGTTGCGCTCGAGCGCACGGCTGTCTATGCCGTTGAGAACAATGGCTCGGCCATGGCTCCGTACTACACCACGATGGCCCTCTGGGTGGGTGGCACCCTCATGGGCATCCTCATCTTCACGGGCATCTCCGCGGCTGCCATGGAGGAGACGCGCGCCAAGCCGCGCCATGCCTACCTCGGCCGTCTTGCCTTCTTCGTGGTGCTTGGCGCCCTGCAGTCCACGATCCTTCTGCTGGGCGACCTCTTCTTCCTCAAGATCCAGTGCGCGCATCCGCTTCAGTTCATGCTCACGGGCTGGCTTGCGTCGTTCGTGTTCATCAACATCGTCTTTGCGCTGTCGGCCACCTTTGGTGACGTGGGCAAGGCCATCGGCGTGCTGTTCATGGTGGTGCAGGTAGCGGGTTCGGGCGGTACCTTCCCGGTGGAGATGCTGCCCAAGCTGTTCCAGACCCTCTACCGCTTCCTGCCGTTCGTGTACTCCGAGACGGCATTCAGGGAGACCATCTGCGGCATGTACGGCAACGTGTGGCTCCATTCCATGGGCGTGCTTGCCCTGTACCTTGTGCCGGCGCTGCTGCTCGGCCTTGTGCTTCGCAAGCCCTTCGTGCCCATCAACGAGTGGATCGAAGAGCACCTCGAAGAGACGAAGTTCATGTAATGGTCAGCGCACGGTGCCAGCTTCGGTTGGCACCGTGCGCATTGTAGGGTAGTTTGCTAGGCAACCTGTGGTGGGGGAGAGCGAGATGAAGATACGCGGCACGCGACTGGCGGGTGCAATGGTGGCCCTGGCCTTGGTGATAGGCGGCTTGTGGGGCTGCTCCTTTGCGGGCGAGCCCAACTCCGCTGCCGACCTCCTCCTGCGCTTTGCGAACAACCCCGACAACTGCAACTGCGTTGCCGACGTGCGCGTGGACGCAGCCGTCTCGCTTGCGGGGTTCCGCGCGCGCACTCCCGTGACGGCGCAGGTCGAGGCAGCCGACTCGTGTGCGCATGGCACGGTGACGGCCGACCTGTCTGCCATCAATGCCGGCACGCAGGACTATGAGATCTATGCTCGGGTGCAGGGCAGCTCCGTCACGGTGTATGCGAAGCCCAAGGCACGCAATGGCGTCACGTGGGACCGCAGCGAGATTACGGCAAGCTTCAAGCTGGACATCCCCTTGGCCGTCAAGCTGCTATCCGACGCCAAGTTCATGCGGGTGGCCTACGACTCCGACGAGCAGATTCGCTACGAGCTCGTGCTTCCGGCAAAGAACGTCGTCGAGACCCTCCTCGATATGGGCGAGATCACGACGAGCTTCTGGGAGGTCGACAAGCAGGTTTTGCTTGATGCGGTCAAGGAGAGCAAGCTCCACGTGTGCTTCAACAAGGACTGCCTGGTTCGCTCGGTGTCGCTCGACCTCAACTTCACCTACGAGAACCGGGAGCTCGTCCCGCAGCCCCTCAAGGTCACGGCGGCCTTTGATGCCGTGATGGACAAGTACGGCACCGTCGACCCCAACAAGACGGCTGTGCCCGAGCACGTGCGGGGTGCCTCCAAGATCACCGATGACCCCATCTACGCCAAGGAGAATTCCCAGAAGCTCGTGGAGTCTGCTTCGTAGGCGAGGGATTCCTGTGGCGTGAGGCACCTCGTATTATCGGCTGCACTTGCACAAAGAGCATCAAGCCTTTTATTGATTGCGTCATGAAAGGAGCCCTCATGTCATATCCCAACACGCGTCCGGCAAACATAACCCGTCGCTACTTCCTGCGGGGGTTAGGGCTCCTGAGCGCCGGCGCGGCCCTCGCGGCCTGCGCGCAGCAGCCGAAGGAAGAGGCTGCGCCTGCCGCAGCGCCCCTCATTGCCATCATCCACACCAACGATACCCACGGACACGACGTGGAGGTGCCAAAGAGCGAGAACGTCGAGGGTAACTTCTCGATGGCGGCCGTGGCGGCCCTCAAGGCTGAGTGGGAGGCCAAGGGCTATGAGGTGCTGCTGGTGGATGCGGGCGATGCCACGCAGGGCATGCCGCTGGTGGACGTCAATCACGGCGAGTCGGCCATTGCCTTCATGAACTCCTGTGGCTACGAGCTTATGACCGTGGGCAACCACGAGTTCGACTGGGGTGCCGAGAATCTGGCAAAGATCGAGAAGCAGGCGACCTTCCCGCTGCTCTCTGCCAATGTGCTCAACAAGGAAGACGGCAAGCCGCGCTTCACGCCCAACAAGATCTGCGAGACTGCCAGTGGCACCAAGGTGGGTTTCTTTGGCCTGACCACGCCGGCGACCCTCACCACGTGCAAGCCTAAAGCTGTTGCGAGCTTCACTTTCCAGCAGGACGAAGAGCTCTTTGCCTGTGCGCAGGCGCAGGTGGACGAGCTGCGTGGCAAGGGCTGCGAGCTTGTTGTCTGCGTGGGGCACCTGGGCAACGAGACGGCTGTGGGCAAGAACACGAGCAAGGAAGTGCTGAACAACGTCAAGGGCATCGACCTGTTCATCGACGGGCACGACCATCTGCTGGTGGAGGAGGAAGTGGCGGGAACGTTGCTCGTGGAAACGGGCAGCTACCTGCATAACATCGGCGTCGTGGCCATCGACGAGGGCGTCCCGGCCAACCAGTCGGTTGCCTACGGCACCTTCGAGGGCATCGATGCGGCCACACAGGCCATCATCGACGAAGAGAATGCGCGCGTCGAGAGCGAGCTGGGTGTCGTGTTGGGCGAAACGCCCTACCTGCTCAATGGCGAGCGCGACCCCGGCGTACGCACCCAAGAGACCAACCTGGGCGACTTTGCGACCGACGCCGTTAAATGGACGGCAGAGCAGGAGCTCGGGCGCCAGATTGATGCGGCAATCCTCAATGGCGGAGCACTTCGCACCTCCGTCGAGGCGGGAGACATCTCTCTCAAGATTATCAAGACCATCATGCCGTTCACGAACAACGTCATGGTCATTGAGGTGACGGGCGCACAGCTGCTCGAGGCGCTCGAGGCATCCTGCCAGGGTATTGGCGTTGCCGATGCCATGGGTGCCTTTCCGCAGGTGTCAGGCATCACCTTTACCATCGATGCAGCAGTGCCCTACGCTGCTGGCCCCAACTATCCCGAATCCACCTATGCTTCGCCCGCAGATCCCGGTTCGCGCATCACCATCCACGACGTGGGTGGCAAGGGCTTCGATGAGGCTGCGGTCTATACCATTGCCTCGACGGACTTCATCTGCGATGGCGGGGACACCTACTACTGCTTTAAGGAGGCGGCAGAGACCGGCGATCCGGTGACACTCGGCTTTGACTACGAGGCACTTTCGAGCTATCTGGTGTCGGGTTGCGACCATGCGGTGCCTGAGCAGTATGCAAACCCGCAGGGACGCATTACCATCGTGGGGCTGTAAGGCGCATATCAAACCGCAGCAGCTGGAGGTGTCTGTGGCATCATTTCTTGAGGCGCTCATGCTGATAAGCTTCGGGCTCTCATGGCCCATCAACGCGATAAATGCCTGGAAGGCCCGCACGGCAAAGGGCACCTCGCCGGCCTTCCTCGCGCTCATAACCTTTGGGTATGTTGCGGGCATCGCGGCGAAGTTCGTGGGGAACAACATCAACTGGGTGTTGGGGGTCTATCTCTTCAACTTGGCAGCGCTTGTGGTGAACGACCTCATCTACCTGCGAAACTGCAGGTTAGACGCGCAGGCGCAGTAGCATGCGAGGGGCAATTAAGGGACACGCCCTTTTTTGCCCCGCGGGGCAAAAAAGGGGCTCTTCGGGGTTTCTGGTGGGTAGCACAGTCTAGGCGGGCGA
>CACXFC010000226.1 GCA_902766835.1 uncultured Coriobacteriaceae bacterium
CTCGGCGGCGAGCGACTCGTTGTCGCGGGAGAGCGAGGCGAGCTGCGCCCGCAGCAGGGCGAGCTCCTGCTCGGGGGTGGGGGCCGTGGGTGTCGTCTTCCTTCCGCTCATAGGCATATTATCCCACGAAGCCGCAGGTAGATGGCCATATTTAGGTCAGAGGACCACCTTGCCGGCGACCGGCCTGGGCGCGCCCGGCTGCTCGAAGTCGATCCCGTCCAGCAGCCAGATCAGCTGCCTTCGCTCGACCTGCAGGGACGGCTCCCCGCCCTCGGAGTGGGCCCACCTGAAGCCGCCCTCCGCCAGCCTCGCGTAGTACATGCAGAACCCGTTGGTGTCGAAGCGCAGCAGCTTCAGGGACACGCCCTTAGTTGCCTGCAAGTTCACACTGGTGCGCAAACTACCCGGCACTAAAGCGCTCCATGGGTGCGGATGCGAGCTCGCAAGCGCATGCGGGAGCGTTTTTTCAAATGCGAGTTAGCATGGGTGCGCAAAACTACCCGGCAATAAAGCGCTCCATGGGTGCGGATGCGAGCTCGGAAGCGCATGCGGGAGCGTTTTAGTGCCGGGTAGTTTTGCGCACCTGTCGGGTAACGAAAGGCCGTGCGGCGCGGACCCCTTGCCCCCAACGCACGCTACGGATTGCAGTTCTGACAAGCGACGTAGCCTTGAGCGATAAGGTCATCGCGTGTGGTGGTCACATACCACTTGTTGGATTCATTCATCGCCTTGACAGAACGACAATAAGGGTAATGGAACTTACCCGTATTAACGTTGACGATGTAGTCATGCGTGGGCGCGGAGGGAGCCTCCTCGGCCGCACTCACCACGGGCGCCGGCGGGTCCTTCACCAGCAGGCTGAACTCCTTGGTCACGCGGTTTCCGTTGCGGTCGCACGCCACAACCGTGAAGAAGTACTTGCTCGGCACATTGACGTCATAGGACCCCTGGACGGTGTACCAACCGTCGCCATTGTCGCCCGGCTCCTCGTCAACGCGCGCCAGCGGGCCGTCCACCTCGTCCTCAACCGACACGACGTTGCCATACGGGTCGAAGCTCTCGCCCTGCTCGATGCTCAGCTCGTCCTGGCCAACAGAGATGCGCGGCGCCTTGGTGTCGCGCACGTGGAAGGTCCGCACCTCCTTCCTGGTGGCGCCGTCCTTCGTGAGCGTGTAGGTCACCTTGATGTCGCCCACCTTGCTCAGGTTGATCTTGTCCGCCGTGAACGCAACCTCGGGGTCCGAGCACTTGATGAGCTTGGTGGGGTCGAGCTGCTTGTTGGAATACTCCAGCACCGACGTCGTCTTGTTGAAGTGCAGGCCCTCGAACGGGTCGACGACCGTAAGCTGATAGCTTGCCGTCGCCTCGTTACCATGCTGGTCAGACGCCCAAACGGTAATCTCCTGCTCGCCCGCTTCACTCGTATCAGCGGAGCTCACAAGATACCAGCCCTCGTCGTACAGGCGGCTGAGGCCCGGCTCGCCCTTGCGCGCCTGCTGCTCCTCCTGCACCTCGGCAAGCTCGCCATCCACCGGGTCGGCAACCGAGGTCACGTTGGACGAGGGGTCGAACGAGTCGCCCATGGTGACCTCCACGCTGTCCTCGGCAAGTTCGATGACGGGCGGCTGGGTATCCCGCACGGTGAACTCGACGCTCTCCTCGCTGTTGCTGAACAGGCCGCGCGAGACCCTGAACGTTACCGTATGGTTGCCCACCTTGCTTGCCACGATGTCGTCTGTGGCCTCTAGCTTGGCCTTTGCATCCGTGCAGACCACGTAGTCGAAGATGTTGACCGGGTCGTGGGAGTACTCGATGTCGCTGGCGGCGTACAGCAGGGAGCCGGTTGCCGTAGGAGCGGATCGCGTCGCACCGGTCGTGGGCGTGATCATCACGCCAAAGACGAACACGAGCGCGGCGGCTATATTCAGCACAAGGTTGGTGGGGAGGCCCAGCGAGGCGAGCTTCCCTTCCACCTGCTGCACGAAGCTGAGCTGGCGGAAGCGCTGTATGGGGCAGATGAGGAGGGCTGCCACGAGGAACACGAGCGATGCGGCGCTGGGAAAGTAGACTGCCACGCAGAGAGCCAGCAAGATGAACGCAGCCCAGCGGAACGGATGACGCTTGACCTTTGGCTGAGGTGTGGCGCTGGGGTCTACGGGTTTGCCTGGTTTGTTGAACATGGTTGGCTCCTCAGATAGACGAGCACATATGTGTAACGAAAGCTTAGCAAACGCGAGGGGCGCGGCTCGCAGCTGGTCCGTGGACGGGGCAGGGCGTGTCCCTTAATTGCCTGCGAGTTCGCATGGGTGCGCAAAACTGCCCGGCAATAAAACGCTCCCGCATGCGCTTGCGAGCTCGCATCCACACGCATGGAGCGTTTTATTGCCGGGCAGTTTTGCGCACCTGTCAGGTAGCGGAAGGCCGTGCGGCGCGGACCCTTGATTGCCCCCACCAACCACCAAGTGTGCTGCGAGCTGAGTCGCTCGCTTCTGCAAGCTGCTATCATCAAGCGGCGCTGTCTCTTGTGGATGGAGATGCAGTTCTTTTGTACTCGCAAACAAGATGGAGGTAATCATGGGTTTTCTGGACAGGGCACAGCAGGAGCTGGAGAAGGCACAGCACGAGTCTTCGTATTCCGTCGCATCCGGGCAAAACTACCAGTATGTGGTGCTGCAGGTGACGCTTAAGGAGAAGTTCCTTGGCACGGGGTCGGGCAACCTCACCGAGCTGGAGAGCGTGATTAACAGGCAGGCCGCCAAGGGGTACCGACTGCACACGTGCACGACCTCCAACGGCGGAAGCAAGGGCTTTGGAGGCGGAGACCGCATCCAGGCAACCCTGATTTTTGAGAAGCTCGTTTAGGCTTGGAAGCCCCCGATGTGTGTCGGGGGCTTCGCTTCCAATTCTAACTAAGGGAAGCAAAAACCTGACAGAATCCAAGCTCAGTGTCCTCGGCACATACAGTGTTGGTCAGTATTTGTACAGAGCTTCTCATCTGTACTCCATCTACCTAAAGCTCTACGCCCACACGGAATCCTTAGCGTAGTATCTATAATCAGCATTGGAGCCGGAATGGAGCACATACTCATGATTCGAGGATGCTTGTCATTAATCATCTCTGCACTCGCCGCTCTTCTCACGCTGCCCATAAACTTCGCTCTTCGGTTTTTGGCCAGTTGCCTGAGATTCATCACGGCGCCCTTGAGTCTTCTCGCATCAATAACCAGCCCAAAAAGGAAGCGAAACGGCCATCGCTCCAGAAGTGACTACCAACGCCGTTACAAGCATATGAGAGATTTAGGATATAGTCCGGATCGTGCCAGGCGTGGTGCAAAAGGCGCATGCTACGTCGCAACGGCTATATATGGCTCTTATGACTGCCCGGAGGTCTGGACTCTACGTCGTTTTCGCGACTATAAGTTAGCCGCAACATGGTATGGCCGTGCTTTTATCAGGGTGTATTACGCCGTCAGTCCTGTGTTAGTTCGTTATTATGGCGAAACTCGCTGGTTTAACAATTGCGGAAAGCTGCTATTGGATAAGTTTGTCTCCGTGTTACAGAAGGGCGGTTTGGCAGCCACTCCTTACGAAGACAATCCAAGTCAATGCGTCATCAAACCGCGCTACTGATTCAGAAGCTCTAGTTCTTGCGCTCACCCAGTTCTTCTATTGTCGATTTCACGGACTCAACGATACAGTCTTGCGCATGGTCAGGTTTAGGCCGGTGTAGTACCTACGGTGTTGCCCTACGGCTGTATCACAAGACTTTTGAGCTAACTCGCTCAGGCATGTTCCGCAGCCTTTACACACAGCGCTGGACGCACAGCGGGGTGGTAGAGCACCGGTCTGGGAATACCACTTACGTACAATCAACTCCCTCCACCCCTACACGTTCCTCGTGTACCGGCACCTTGGGTAGTTCGAGCAGCCAACAAACTCGCCGTATCTGCCCTTGCGGCTCACGAGAGTGCCCCCGCAACGCGGGCAGACCTCACCAGCACTTACGCGCTGCACCTGCTCGACATGCTCGGACTTTGCCTCATCCGTTGACACAGCTACAAGGCAGCAAATGCGCGTTGCCAGCACACCAAACTGCGCATTGGGGAAGCAACGCTCCCTGCCCTCCACGTCTTTGCGCAGCAGCTTGACCAGATGTTGACGCTGACAGATGTGGTATGCGCTGGTGTCTGCGGGAACCTTGCGCAACGTGCAGGATCGCGTCGTAAATGTTGGTGTAAGCCCGGGAACGGCCCCTTTGTAAGGAGAACGGCCATTGCCTAGAATTTGAAATCGCGACAA
>CACXFC010000227.1 GCA_902766835.1 uncultured Coriobacteriaceae bacterium
AGAGTGGTTGAATGCGGCGGTCTCGAAAACCGTTTACCCTTTCGAGGGTACGAGGGTTCGAATCCCTCCTCCTCCGCCATTGGTTAGCACGACCCCCAGCCATGGGGGTCTTTTCATGTCTGTGGATGGTGCAGGGGATTCGAACCGCAAGGTCGCAAGGCCCCTGTGGGGCCTTGCGGGCTGAGCCGAAGGCGAAGCCCACGAGCGTTGCCGAAGGCGACGCGGGAATCCCTCCTCCTCCGCCATTGGTTAGCGCGACCCCCAGCCATGGGGGTCTTTTCATGTCTGTGGATGGTGCATTGGGGACACACGTCCTCGCTTGGTGCGGAAAACTGCCCGGCACTTAAGTGCTCCCGCATGTGAGTGCGAGCCCGTATCTACACCCATGGAGCACTTAAGTGCCGGGCAGTTTTCCGCACCAAGCGCCGGGGAGCCTCGAATCCTGCACGTGCATACCCCCTAGCACATGCTTCCGGTTTCGCAAACCTGTCCTTTCAAGTTACCAACAGCTTTATTCATCTGCCGTGACCTGTTAGCTTGCTCGCCGAACGGGGTATCCTAGGCATATCAGTGAGTCTCGCAAGGCTCGCAAGCCTGGCCGATGCGAAAGGATATGTCATGGCTTCTAACAACGAAGGCTACCTGTCTCACTCTTGGGGTCTGCTCACCCGGGACGAAGGCTGGATTAAGCCCCTGCTCGTGCTTGCTGCAGCGCAGCTTGTACCCGTAATCGGCCCTATCGGCGTGAACGGCTACGTCCTTGAGTGGGCGCGCCTTACCGCCTGGGGCGTCGATTCCTCGCCCAAGCAGAAGGGCGTCGACATCGGTGGCTGCATCAAGAGTGGCGCTCGCGCCCTTGCGGTTAGCCTCGGCTTTGGCCTGGCTCTGGGCTTCTTCAACGCAATACTCAATGTTATCCCCCTGATCGGGACGCTTGCCGCGCTTGCGGTTGGCCTGCTCACGGGTCCGGTCATTGCGATGGCCACCCTGCGCGCCACCATCTACCAGCAGATCGGCGCAGGCTATCAGCTCGATCGCCTTTATGACATGGTCAAGCGCGACTCGAATGGCTTCCTGCGTGTCACGGGTATCTTCGCCTTGCTCGCAGCGGCCCTTGCGGCTGTCGTGTCCCTGTTCGTGGGTGGAATTCTTCTGAGCAAGATGGGCGACATCATCGACCTCGCAATGTATCTTGAGAACACCGCCTATCCCAACGACGCCTATGTGGTCAGCATGATGTTCGGCATCATTGGCACCTCGCTGCCGCTGATGTTTGTGGTGGGATACATCATCTCCATCGCCGGAACGTGCGTGAGCATGCTCACCACCAATGCGACCGCCCTGTGGATGCGTCAGTTTGACGTGCAGAACTGGGGCGAGTCGGCAGACCCGCTGCCTGGAACCGCTGGTCCTGCAGCCTCACGCGCAACGGCTGCCGATCCGCAGTACTCTGCACCGTCCTACGCTGCTCCCGCAGGCGAGCAGGCTCCCGCCGACGTGGCACAGGAGCCCCAGACTGCTGCCCCCACGAGCGCACCGGCCACGTCCAATGACGGATTTGCCGACTTCCTCGGCGGCACGGCAGTGGCAAGCACCGACCTGTCCGGCGCCGCCAGCAACACGACGTTGGGTGTGACAGACAAGGACGAGGACGTTGATATCACCCGCGCACGCCAGGCGGCCGACTCCTTCTCGAACGGCGGCGACTTTGGCTTTGTGGCCCCTCCGACGTTCAATGACGAGCCCGCACCAAGCGCCCCTGCCGCAGAAGAGCCCGTGGAGGAGGTCTCGACCTTCTCGCTGACCCCGAACCCCGAGCCCGTTGCCGAGGAGGTTACCGAGCGTGAGGTTGAGTCGTTTGCCCTTACGCCCGAAGAGGTTACCGACGTGCCCGTGGCAGACAAGCCCGCCCAGGATGCGGCACCGGCTGCAGAGGAAGACGAGCCCTTCGTAGAGGACGAGGTGCTGGCAAAGACCACAGCAGCCATCATGGACGCCGACGTGGCGGCGCGCGAGGAGCAGCCGGCTCCCGTTGAGGTGGAGAACGAGACCGAGACCGACGAAGTCATGACCTTCTCCCTTGGTGGCCCCTCGAATGAGACCGACGACGAGCGCGTGACCAAGATCAAGAACTACGTGGACAGCATCGACGGTACCGACGAAGGTGAGAGCGAAGCTCCTCACGAAGAGGCATAACCGCAGGTAATCAGGATGATTAAGAGCGGGCCGCACCAACTGAGGTGCGGCCCGCTTCATTTTTGGGCAACTGAGGGGCAATTGGGGGACACGCCCCCGTTGCACATGTGAGGGAACGCTGGAATTTTTGGAGCGGTCCTCGATCGTGCGACAGGACTGCGACCTGTGGGCTCACTACCCTAGCAGGGAACGGTGCATCTCGCGTAGGCTTGCTACGACCTTGTGCCAACCGGAGGCGTAGCCAGCTGCAACCATCTGCTCCTACGCTTATGTGGGAACTGTATGGGAGGGGTGCAATCGCGGAATCTGTTAGCAGGAATTCGCAGGCAGATGTGCTACGATACTGCATCGTTTCCTGCTCCGGCATATATCACCGACCGGAGCCGTTCAGCCCAGAGGAGGTGACCACATGAAGGCCTATGAACTGCTGTATTTTG
>CACXFC010000228.1 GCA_902766835.1 uncultured Coriobacteriaceae bacterium
CCGCAGGAGATCGACAAGCTCATCGAGATCATGCATGACCTCATTGCCAAGGGCAAGACGATCATCATCATCACCCACAAGCTCAAGGAGATCATGCAGTCCTCCGACGAGTGCTCAATCATCCGCCGCGGCGTCTACATGGGCACCGTCGACGTGAAGAGCTCCAACGAGACCGAGCTTGCCTCCAAGATGGTGGGCCGCAACGTCAACCTCACGGTTGAGAAGACCCCGGCCACTCCGGGCGATGTGGTCATGTCCATCCGTGGCCTCACCGTAAAGGACGAGCGCGGCATCGAGCAGGTGCGCGGCCTCAACCTCGACGTGCGCGCCGGCGAGATCGTGGGCATAGCCGGCATCGACGGCAATGGCCAGCAGGAGCTGGTGGACGCCATCACCAACCTCGTGAAGGCGGAGTCGGGCACCATCAAGGTGAACGGCGAGGAGATCCAGAACACCAACCCGCGCAACACCTTCCTGCACTCGATCGCCACCATTCCGTCCGACCGTCACCGCTGGGGCCTCGTGCTTCCCTTTGCGGTGAGCGAGAACACGGTCTTGGAGCGCCATCAGGACAACGAGTTTGGCGAGGGCCTCACGCTCGACTACGACAAGATGCGCGCCTACACCACCAAGCTCATCGAGCAGTTCGACATCCGTCCCTCGGGTTGCGAGGACGAGCGCATGAGCGGCCTTTCCGGCGGCAACCAGCAGAAGGCCATCATCGCACGCATGGTGTCTGCGGCCCCCAACATGCTCATCGCCTTCCAGCCCACCCGAGGCCTTGACGTCGGCGCCATCGAGTTCGTCCACAAGACGCTCATTGCCGAGCGCGACCGCGGCGCCGCCATCCTGCTCATCTCGTTCGAGCTCGACGAGGTCATGGACGTCTCCGACACCATCGCGGTCATCTATCACGGCCAGATCACGGGCACCTTCGCCCAGGGTACGGTCGACGAGAACCAGCTTGGTCTTCTCATGGCAGGAGGTGAGGCAAAGTGAGAAATCTCGAGAAGTTTCTGAGAGGCCGCTTTGCTGCGGCACTTGTGGCCGTGCTCGTGGGCTTTGCCATCTCGGCAATCGTGCTGGCAGCTGCGGGCTTCGACCCGATCGGCTCGTTCGCAGCCCTGTTCAAGGGCGCCCTGGGCAAGCCCAAGTACATCGCAAACGTCTTCATCAAGTCGACGCCCATCCTGCTCACCGGCGTTTCGGTGGCCTTCGCCTTCAAGACGGGCCTGTTCAACATCGGCGCAGAGGGCCAGTACATCCTGGGCTCCACGCTTGCCACCATCGTGGGCGTCAAGCTGAACCTGCCCATGCCCCTGCAGGTCCCCATCGTGCTTTCTGCCGGCATCATCGGCGGTGCTGCGCTGGGCGCCTTCGTGGGCTGGCTCAAGGCGAAGTTTGGCATCCATGAGGTCATTACGTCCATCATGTGCAACTGGATTGCCTTCTACCTGTGCAACTACGTGGTTATGTCCGAGACCTTCCACAAGCCCAACTCCACCAGCGCCCTGCCGGTGAGCAGCTCGAGCTACACCATGATTCTGGGTAACTGGAAGAAGTCGGAGGCAGGCAAGCAGTTCCTCGCCAACATCCCGTGGCTGCGCGAGATCCTGCTGAAGACCGACCTCAACTACGGCTTCATCATTGCCATCATCGTGGCCTTCGCGGCCAGTTACGTGCTCAACCGCACCAAGCTTGGCTACGAGCTGCGCGCCGTGGGCTTCAACCGTGACGCCGCCCGCTTCTCGGGCATCTCGGTCGAGCGCAACATCGTGCTGTCCATGCTCATCGCCGGCGGCATCAGCGGCCTTGCGGGCGCCCTCACCATCACGGGCATCTCGCCGCACACCACCACGCTGCTCGCCGCCATGGAGAGCTATGGCTTCAACGGCATGTCGGTGGCCTTCATCGCCGCCTGCTCGCCCATTGGCTGCATCCCGTCAAGCATCCTGTTCGCCTCGCTCATCTATGGTGGCATGTCGGTGCAGCAGGCCATGGGCGCTCCGTCCGACATCATCTCCATCATGATCGGCACCATCGTGTTCTTCACGGCGCTTCCGGGCGTCACGAACATGCTTGCCGACACGATTGCGAAGAAGCGCAAGGCCGCCGAGGCTGCGCTCAGCGCTGCAAAGGAGGCGTAGGCCATGTTTGGAAACATCATTCTTCTGATTGGCATTACCCTCATGTATTCGACCCCGCTCGTCTTTGGTGCCCTGGGTGGTGTCATCTCCGAGCGCTCGGGCGTCACCAACATCGGTATCGAGGGCATGATGGTCATCGGTGCCGTCGCCGCGGCAACGGCAAGCTACTTCACCGGAAACCCCTGGATTGGCTTTTTGGCAGCCGGCATCTGCGGTGGCCTGGTTGCGCTGCTCCATGCGATCGCTTCCGTCAGCTTTGCCGCCGACCAGACCATCTCGGGCGTGGCCATCAACATGCTGGCACCCGGCCTGGCCCTGTTTGCCTGCCGTCGCTTCTTTGACGGCGCGGCCATGAGCCCCATCGCCCCCAAGCTGCCCAAGATCCTGGGCGAGAAGGGCCTTGCGGGCACGCCGTTTGCCAACCTCAACGTCAACGTGACGACGGTCATCGCCCTGCTTCTGACCGTGCTGATGTGGTTTGTGCTCTACAAGACCAAGTGGGGCCTGCGCATCCGCGCTGTGGGCGAGCATCCCGCAGCGGCCGACACCCTCGGCATCGACGTGTACAAGATCCGCTATGTGTGCGTCATCCTCTCGGGCGTGCTCGCTGGCCTGGGCGGCGCCTCGATGACCATCGCCATCATCGCCCAGTTCACGCAGACGGCCATCTCGGGCCACGGCTTCATTGCCATGGCCGCGGTCATCTTCGGCAAGTGGACGCCCTTTGGCGCCTATGGCGCATGCCTGCTGTTTGGCTTCACGCAGGCGCTGGTCATTATGCTCGGTGGCGGCGACTTCGTGGTTCCCAGCCAGATCCTGTCCATGCTGCCCTACGCCATGACCATCATCGTGCTGATTCTCTTCGTCGGTCGTTCGGTTGCGCCGAAGGCCGATGGCGTTCCGTACATCAAGGGCTCGCGCTAAGATAGAGAAGCTCAGCGGAAATTGTGGGTCCCCTCGAGCATGGCTCGGGGGGACCTTTTGTTTGGGAGGTGAGGCATGGATGATGGCAAGCTGGTAGAGCTGGCGTTTGAGGCCCGCGAGCATGCGTATGTACCCTACTCGCACTGGGCGGTGGGTGCCGCGCTGCTGTGTTCCGACGGTACGGTCTACCAGGGCTGCAACATAGAGAACGCTGCCTACACGCCGTCAAACTGCGCGGAGCGCACGGCGTTCTTCAAGGCCATCTACGACGGGCAGCGCAGCTTTGACGCCATTGCGGTGGTGGGCGGCCCCGAGGGCGAGGCGGCGCCCGAGTTCTGCGCGCCCTGCGGCGTGTGCCGCCAGGTGATGATGGAGTTCTGCGACCCCAAGACCTTCCGCATCATACTGGGCAGGTCGGAGGGCGAGAGCAGGGCATACCTGCTGCGCGAGCTCCTTCCCGAGGGATTTGGCCCCTCCAACCTGGGCGTTTGACGCACAAGGAACGCCCAACCAATACGACACCAGTGCTCGAGGAGTCACCATGAGGATGTTCGACATCATTGCACACAAGCGCGACGGCCGCGCCCTTACCGACGAGGAGATCGACTACTTCGTCGAGGGCTACGTGAACGGGGACATCCCCGACTATCAGGCCTCGGCCCTGTGCATGGCAATCTACCTGCGCGGAATGGACCCGCGCGAGGTTGCGCACCTCACCATGGCCATGGCCGCCTCGGGCGACATGCTCGACCTCTCGGACCTGCCGGGCATAACCGTCGACAAGCATTCCACCGGCGGCGTGGGCGACAAGACGACCCTTGTCATAGCGCCCATCGTCGCCTCCTGCGGTGTGACGATGGCCAAGATGAGCGGGCGCGGCCTGGGGCACACGGGCGGCACACTTGACAAGCTCGAGTCGATACCCGGGCTGAGCGTGACCCTTGGCTCCCACCGCTTCAAGGAAGTGGTGAGGGAGTGCGGATGCGCCGTCGTTGGCCAGTCGGGCAACCTCGTTCCGGCTGACAAGAAGCTCTATGCCCTGCGCGACGTGACGGCCACCATCGGAAGCGTCCCGCTCATTGCCTCGAGCGTCATGAGCAAGAAGATCGCGGCAGGGCCGCAGTGCATCCTGCTCGATGTCAAGTGTGGCAGCGGCGCCTTCATGAAGGACGAGCAGAGCGCGCTGGAGCTTGCGGAGGCCATGGTGTCGATAGGCGAGCGCGCCGGGCGCAAGACCGTGGCGCTCATCTCGGACATGGATCGACCCCTGGGCATGCACGTGGGAAATGCCCTCGAGGTCATGGAGGCCTGCGACGTGCTCAAGGGCAAAGCAGCCGAGGACGTGACCGAGGTCTGCATCGAGCTTGCGGCCAATCTGCTGCATATGGCAGGGAAGGGCTCCTTGCCCGCATGTCGCGAGCTTGCCCGCGAGCAGATTGCCAACGGCAGGGCGTTTGCGCAGCTCGAGCGCATGGTGGCTGCGCAGGGCGGAGACGCCGCATGCCTGAGCGACTACGCGCGCTTCCCGCAGCCCGAGGTGTCGCGCGAGGTGTTTGCCACGCAAAGCGGATGGGTTGGCTCGATGGATACCGAACAGGTAGGCGTCGCCTCGCTCATGTTGGGCGCCGGGCGCGAGAAGATCGAGGACGCCATCGACCCCAGCGCGGGCATCGTGCTCGCCTGCAAGACGGGCGACCGCGTGGAGCCCGGAACGCTTCTGGCCACGCTCTACTCTTCGAGCGAAGAGCGCCTCGACCAGGGTGAGCGTGTGCTGCGCGGCGCCTATCACATCGCCGACGAGCAGCCTCCTGCAGTTCCGCACTTCCTGGCGCGCGTCAGCGCCAGCGGTGTGGAGCATATGGCGTAGAATAACCGCTTCTGGCTCGAGATTGGACGTATGTAGGTGCAGAAAACTGCCCGGCAGTTAAGTGCTCCCGCATGTACATGCGAGCCCGCATCTGCGCCCATGGAGCACTTAACTGCCGGGCAGTTTTCTGCACCCGCGAAGGCAGGCCCTGCTGCACATATCGGGCCTTGTGCGGGAGGGGCTCTCCTCGCTATCATGGATAGTTGCACGAAAAAGCTGGTTTCACGCTGGTCTGGCGTGAAACTCATCGGTCATTGGCTACCATGTCAATGCGGCTGAAACGCACCAATCAGATTACCCGGCGCAAGCGCCGAGGAAGGGGATACCATGACCACCAACACCAAGACCTCTGGTCTGAAGAATCGTCTGCACACCGTGCTCTCTGCCCTGCTTGTGATGTCGCTGTTCTTTGGCTCGTTCGCACTGGCTGGCTGCAAGGGTTCCGCCGAGGAGCAGGACAACTGCTACGGCGAGGACATGCCCGTCATCAACGAGGAGTAGGGAAGAGCCTTGTTTGGGAGCGAGTTCGTAGCGGCGGTAGAGCGCCAATGCCAAGAGGTGCCCGACCGCATCGTCTTTGCCAACAGCGCCCAGGAGTCGCTTACCTACGGTGAGCTGCGCGCCAAGTCCAATGCGCTTGCCTGCTGGCTTGCGGATGCGCGCAACGTCGACGCGGGCGTGCCGATCATTCTCTATGGCCACAAGTCGCCCAACATGCTGGTGAGCATCTTTGCCTGCGTGAAGGCGGGCCATGCCTACGTGCCGGTCGACACGGTCTATCCGGCAGACCGCGTGGCCAACATCATCGAGCAGGTGGGGCGCACGCTGGTCATCGACACCAGTGCGGGCAAGATCGACTGGCAGACGCTCGACGGCTGCACGCTGCCCCGCATTATCAACAACGCCGACCTCGAGGCGATCTATGCCCAGCAGCCCACCGAAGAGGCGCTAGCGGCGCTTCCGGGCATGGGCCAGCAGGACACCTTCTACATCCTGTTCACCTCCGGCTCCACGGGTGCCCCCAAGGGCGTCGAGGTCACCACGGAGTGCGTTGACCAGTTCTCGCGCTGGATGATGGAGGATTACGTCTTCCCCGAGGACGGGGTGCGCATCTGGTTCAACCGCACGCCGTACTCCTTTGACGTGAGTATCACCGACATGGTCTGCGGCACCACGCGCGGCGACACCACCTATGCCCTCGAGTCCGACGCCGACGCAAGCCTTGGCCTCACGTTCAAGGCGCTCGAGAGCTGCGACGCAACCGACTGGGTCTCGACCCCTTCGTTTGTGGAGCAATGCCTTGCCGTGGACACCTTCGACGCACACTTGCTGCCGCGCCTGAAGCGCATGCTGCTGGCGGGCGAGACCCTGCGCCCCGCCACGGTGCGCGAGGTGAAGCGCCGCTTCCCCGGCATCCATGTATACAACGGCTACGGCCCCACCGAGTCGACCGACCTGGTAACCCTGTGCGAGATCACCGACGAGATGCTTGCCAATGACTTCGCGCTGCCCATTGGCTATGCGAAGAAGTACTCCGAGCTTGTGGTGCTTGACCCCAATACCTTGGAGCGCGTGCCGGTTGGTACGGCGGGCGAGCTGTTCATTGTGGGTGAGACCGTGGCCAAGGGATACTGGGGTCGCCCCGACCTCACGGAGGCGGCGTTCCATTCCTGCCCTGCCGAGGTGACCGGAGGGCGACGCTCGTATCGCACGGGCGACGAGGTGACCCTGGGCGAGGACGGCCTGTACTACTTCCACGGACGTCTTGACCTGCAGATCAAGCTGCACGGATACCGCATAGAGCTGGGCGATATCGAGTCGTGCCTGTGCTCGGTGCCCCTCGTGCACATGGCGTGCGTGCTGCCGGTGGTGCGCGACGGGTCGATTCACCACCTGTGCGCCGTCGTGGTTGCCTCCGATGCGGCGCAGGAGCGCGGGCTTAAGCTCACCAGGCAGATCAAAGCTGCCGTTCGCGACATCCTGCCTTCGTACATGATTCCGAGCTCGTTCAAGTACGTGGACGAGATTCCGCTCAACACCAACGGCAAGGCTGACCGCAAGGCCCTTGCTGCTGCCGTGGGCATATAGAACGGAGCATTGTGGACTTCTTTACCGAGCCTGCGTTCTTTGTGCTGCTTGTGCCGATAGTGCTGGTGGCGGCAGCTCTTGGACTCACCGAGCGCCCGCTGGGCCACTATGGCTGTGCGGTGTCTCTGGCCATGCTCTACCTGCTGTTCTTCCGGTCGGTGCCGGCGCTGGTGTATGCGAGCTGCTATCTGGTGGCGTCGGTGCTGCTGTACCGGTGGGTGCGCACGCTCTTCACGCGTGACGACCCCAACAAGATGCGCGGCTACTACCTTGCCCTGGCAGCTCAGATTGCACCGCTTGTGTTGTACAAGATAGGCGTGCTGTTCAAACCCGATTTCCCGGGCTTCCTCGGCATCTCCTACATTACGTTCAAGGCCGTGCAGGCGATCATCGAGACCCGCGACGGCCTCATCAAAGACATGTCGTGTGGGGAGTACCTCTACTTCCTGAGCTTCTTTCCCACCTTCACGTCTGGCCCCATCCTGCGCAGCCGCCCCTTCGTGGCCGATGTGCGCGCCAACCTCTCGCGCATGGACTACCTCGATAGGCTCTACCGCGGCATCGGCTGGTTCGTGCTGGGCGCGGCCTATAAGTTCGTGGGCTCGGCCATAGCGCAGTGGGGCATGTGGTTCGTTCCCAGCGTGGTGGGTGCCCCTGCGCTCAAGTGGCTGGTCACGGTGCTGTTCTACGGCCTCGACCTCTTCTTCGACTTCGCCGGCTACTCCGATATGGCAATGGGCCTGGGGCTTGTGCTGGGCATTGAGGTGCCCCGCAACTTCAACCTGCCGTTCCTTGCAACCGACATCAAGGAGTTCTGGGACCGCTGGCACATGTCGCTCTCCACGTGGCTGCGCGACTTCGTGTTCATGCGTTTCTCGCGCTTTGCAATGGAGCGCAAGCTCTTCCCGTCGCGCCACATCACGGCCTGCGTCGGCTTCGGCATCAACATGACGCTGATGGGCCTCTGGCATGGCATCACGCCAGACTATTTCGTGTATGGCCTGTACCACGGCGCCCTGCTGGCGGGCTATCATTACTACCAGCAGACGTCGAAGTTCTACAAGAAGCATCGTCGCGAGCGCTGGTACCAGGTTGTCTCCTGGGTCATTACCATGCTTGCGGTGTTCTTTGGCTTTGCCCTGTTCGGCGGATATGTGGTGAGCCCGCTTCTGAGCTAGGCGCCTCTGCCGCAAAAGGTTTTGCCGGGCGTGCCCGGCCTGATACGAAACGTTGCCGGGAAACCGGCATAAAGGAGGGAAGATTCCATGAATGACATCGACGAGAGGATCGTAGCGCTCGTTGCCGACATCTCCGGCGAGGACGAGGTGGCAGAGGAGCGTGACCTCGACCTCTTCGAGGAGCGCATCCTCGACTCCATGGCGGCCATCGAGCTGCTGGTAGCCATCAAGGACGAGTTTGGCGTGTCCATCGCCCCCACCGAGCTCGACCGCGAAGAGATGAACACGGTCAACAAGATCATTGCCCGCGTAAAAGAGCGACTCTAGAGGGTGCGCGTGGAACCTCAGGTGCTAAAACAACGGTTTGCCGCCATGATGGCGGGCGTTGCCGTGGCGGCTGCCGTCGTGGCAGGCTCGTTCTTCGTGCTGCCGCCGCAGGCCACCCACGACGAGGCGGTTGACTACGGCTACGTCTATTCGGGCGCCAAGTCGTCGAGCGTCGACTTCATCAAGGCCAACCTGCGCGAGAACTCGCTTCTGGTGCTGGGCTCCTCCGAGTTCTCGACGCCCGCGCGCACGGTGCCGCAGATTCCTGCGCAGACCTTTGGCACCAACGACTATGGCATCCATACCATGCTGGTGGGGGAGGCCTTCGACCAGTGCCTGTGGGATGCCATGGCGCTTGGTGCCTTGGCTGACGGTGGCCTGCCGCACAACAAGGTGGCCGTCATCGTGGGCTTGGGACAGTTCACCGATGGCGGGCTCGACAACAGCTCCTTCGGCGAGCGCTTCTCCTACACGCTCTACCAGGGCTTCTGCGCCAACGAGCAGGTGCCGGCTGTGCTCAAGGCCTACGTGCGGGAGCGCCTGTCCCAGCAGGGGATAGACGAGACAACCATCCGCTCCGGCATGCCTAAAAACCCGCTGGAGCTGATTGACGGCATGGTGCTAGGTGCCATGGACGACCTCAAGCTGCGCCAGGGCCTTCGCGAGGTGCGTGCCAAGGGCATCACGATGCTCGATGGGTCTGCGGTTGCCCCCGACTGGGGAGCGCTGCGCGAGGAGGCCCTCCTGACGGCCCAGACGATGAGCACCACCAACGACTGGGGTACGGAGGACGAGTTCTACACCACGCAGCTCGCGCCGGCGCTTGACGGCCTGAAGGACGCGCGCAAGGAGGAGACGTACACCAACACGCCCGAGTACGAAGACCTCGACTGCTTCCTGTCGGTCTGCGACGCCTGCGGCATCCAGCCGCTTGTGGTTATACAGCCCTCGCTGGGCCCCTATTACGACCACATCGGCATCTCCCGCGACACGCGCTGGTCTGCCTACCAGCACATTCGTGACGTGGTGGCAACGCATCCCAACGCGCGCCTCGCCGACTTCTCGGACCGCGAGTATGAGAAGTACTTCCTGTTCGACATCGTGCACTTTGGCTGGACGGGCTGGATCGACGCAGAGCATGCCCTGTACGACTTCGCTCAGGATGGGGGGTCTTATGGCGCGCAATAAGAAGAAGACGCTCCGCGACCGCTTTGACGAGTGGCTGTCCGCCCATCCGAAGGCGGCATGTGCCATCATTGGCTCATCGGTGGCACTGACGCTTGTGGGTATATTTCTCTTCGTGACCTTCTCGGGCTTCGGCTCTTCGGCCGAATTCATCTACAACCAGTTCTAGGCATCGAGGTGCTGTAATGTACGACCGCTATGACGATAGCAGCAGAAGGAGCCGCGAGCGACGCTCCACACGTTCGTCCTCCCGCTCGAGCAGCCGTTCGAGCCGTTACGACAGCCCCAGCACGCGTCGTGCCAGCACGTCGGGGCGCACGCGCCGCGACTCGTCTTCCACGCGCAGCCGCAGGCCGCGCACGCAGGTGGAAGGCACGCGCTCAACGCGGAATGTTGCTCGGGAGCCCCGCCGCGCCCCCAGGCGCAGGGGCATCCCGCCCATCACGCTGCTCATCGCGGTCATCCTGAGCGCGGGCATCTCCGTCTTTGCAACCCACTGCGTCATGAAGCCCAAGATCGTTGAGGCGCAGAAGGCCGAGAAGAAGGCAAACAACGAGATTGCCACCCTGAAGAGCGAGGTCGACAGTCTGCAGGAGGCCATCAAGAAGGCCGAGTCTTCCAACAGGGGAGTGGAGTCGCCTTGGCTTGCCTCGGGCAAGTTCACCTCGGGCGATGACACGCTCGACAAGGAGGTCAAGGAGTTCGTCGACAAGAACTGCGGCAAGAGCAAGGACGTCGACGAGGCAGCGCTTGAGGTGTACAAGGCCATCGCCTGGTCTGAGTATGTGGAGCGCGATGACGCGCAAGACCCCAAGGGCAAGGATTGGCGCCAGGAATACGCGCGCAAGTACTACGAGCACGACTGCACGGGCAACTGCTACGAGTACGCCACGTTCCTGTCCTTCTGCCTGCAATACATGGGCTACGACGATGCCATCGCCCAGGCCTGCATTATCGAGAAGGAAAGCGGCGACTGGGGAGACCACGGCCTGGTGTTCGTCACCAACACCGATGGCAGCAAGTGCATGTGCGACACCTCTTATGGTGTAAACGGCTGGATGATTCCTGCCGGCTCCTACAACGTCCAGATCAAGGACGTAGCAAACGCATAGCACGGGCGTCTGGCTGGCATGCGCATAATTGATGTAACCGTTCGTCAGGCTGTCTCGCACCGGATGGCGTAGGGACAAGTTCCCTTATGCATACTTAGCGCATACTCTAAGGATTAGGGAGTCTGTCAGCTATGGCGGCCGACAGACAGAAGGATTCTTTTCTGAGGAGGGTGTTATGGCATTTCCGAAAGGCTTCCTGTGGGGCGGCGCTACGGCGGCCAACCAGTACGAGGGCGCATGGAATGTAGACGGCAAGGGCGCCAGCATCGACGACCACATCCGTGGCGGAGACGGCATCCATGGCATTCCTCGCCAGATTGACGCCGAGTTCGACCCCAACGCGCTCTATCCCAGCTGGGAAGCAACCGACTTCTATCATCATTACGAAGAGGACATCGCTCTGTTCGCCGAGATGGGCTGGAACGTCTTCCGCATGTCCATCAACTGGAGCCGCATCTTCGCCAACGGCGACGGTGAGCCCCTTGAGGCGGGCCTCGCCTTCTATGACAAGGTCTTCGACTGCTGCGTGGCCCATGGCATCCAGCCGCTGGTGACCCTGTCTCACTACGAGCTGCCCTACAGCCTCATCGAGCGCTTCAATGGCTGGGCGAGCCGCGAGCTCATCGACATCTTCTTCAACTATGCCAAGACCGTCATCGACCGCTATCATGACCGCGTCAAGTACTGGCTGACCTTCAACGAGAACAACCTGGGCTGGTCTGACATGGGCACCATGCTCTCCACCAGCATGCTGCAGGGCTTCACCGGCACGCAGGACCAGATCAAGACCACCCCGCAGATGCGCCTCAACGCCCTGCACTATCAGTTCGTGGCGGCCGCCAAGACCATAGCCTACGTCCACGAGAACTATCCCGACGTGAAGATGGGCAACATGGACTGCTTCATCCTCACCTATCCTCTGACCTGCGACCCGGCAGACGAGCTGGCCAACCAGAAGAATATGCGCATGTCCAACTGGTACGCCTCCGACGTCCAGGCTCGCGGCAAGTATCCGCGCTATGCCAAGGCACTCTGGAAGGAGTGGGGTGCCGAGCCCGACATCCAGCCCGGTGACGAGGAGATCCTTGCTAAGGGCAAGATCGACTTCTACAGCTTCAGCTACTACATGTCCAACACCGTGACCACCCACGAGGGTGCCGAGACCACAGCTGGCAACATGAGCATGGGCGGCAAGAATCCCTACCTCGAGGCCACCGAGTGGGGTTGGCAGATTGACCCGCAGGGCCTGCGCTTCTCGCTCAACGAGATTTACGACCGCTATGAGATTCCTCTGATGGTCGTCGAGAATGGCATGGGCGCCCTGGACGAGGTTGTCATCGAGGACGGCGTCGAGCGCATCCACGACCCGTACCGCATCGAGTACCTGAAGAAGCACGTGAAGTGCATGGGCGAGGCCATCGACGATGGCGTCGACCTCATCGGCTACACCTGGTGGGGCCCCATCGACGTCGTTTCCGCCGGCACCGGCGAGATGCGCAAGCGCTATGGCTTCATCTACGTCGACAAGCATGACGACGGCACGGGCGACCTGCACCGCGCGCGCAAGGACTCCTTCTTCTACTACCAGAAGCTCATCAAGAGCAATGGCGAGGACCTCGACTAGTTGTTAGTTGACCGGCAGGCCCCGCCGTCAGACTTGCGTCTGGCGGCGGGGCCTGCCGCATGTATCGGTGTTGCCCTGCGGGGCGGAAGGGTTGTGCCATGGGTCTGCTTGAGGTGCTCTTTGGGAAGGCCGAGGGCATGGAGCCCGAGGTCGTGCGGCCTGCTGCCCTTGCGGTCAGCGGTTCGCCCGACAAGGTTCTTGCCATCTGCTCCGGAGAGCTCATGAACATGGCTGACATCCCTGACCCCGTGTTTGCGGCGGGAGCCATGGGCATGGCGGTGGGCATCAAGCCAACCGACGGAACGGTCTATGCCCCGGTGAGCGGCGTGGTGACGCTGATCACGGGTACCTTGCATGCGGTGGGCCTGACCGCCGACGACGGAGTCTCTATACTCATCCACCTTGGGGTGGACACCGTCAACATGAAAGGCGAGGGCTTCCACGGATTTGTGGAGAAGGGACAGCGGGTTCGTGCGGGCGAGCCGCTTATGACAATGGACCTCGACAAGATTGCCGCTGCTGGGTATAGTGACGTAGCTATTACTGTTATTACCAACTCTGATGCATTTGCGGAAGTCGTGCCGGCCGCAGCCGGGCATGTGAACGCTGGCTCATGCGTCATGAGGGTCGTGCGGTAGACAGGCGCCTACCATTGCTGACGAAGTTTGTTGCGTATCGGCATGCCAATAGAGAGGCAGTGCTTCCAGATGAGGACGTTTTCCCACGTTATTGCAGATAGACAGGGCCTCCACGCCCGCTCGTGCGTGACGCTTGCACGCGAGGCGAGCAAGTGGGTGTGCTCGGTGCGCGTGCTTCTGGCAGACCAAGTGGCTGATGGCAAGAGCATGGCATCGCTTCTGGCCCTGCATGGCGTGTACGGCGACGAGCTGCAGGTTGAGTGCGACGGGCTCGATGAGGTGGAGGCCGCCTCTACCATCCACGCGCTCATGAGGATGTCGCTCTAGCATGGCGGGCATGGGGTACAAGACCCTTGCGGCAGGCGTAGAGGCAACTGGTGAGTTTGTCGATCGCAAGAGCCGCTTCATCGCGCAGATCCGCCATGTGGAGAGCGAGCGCGAGGCCGACGCCTTCATCGCCGAGGTGCGCTCGCGTCACCATGACGCGCGCCACAATGTGCCGGCATGGATTCTGGCCGATGGGCGCGAGCGCTGCTCGGATGACGGCGAGCCTCAGCGCACGAGCGGCATGCCCACCCTCGAGGTGCTGCGCGGCGCCGGCCTGGCCGATGTCTGCTGCGTGGTGACCCGCTACTTTGGTGGCACGCTGCTGGGCCCTGGTGGGCTCGTCCGTGCCTACACGGCTGCGACGCAGGAGGCGGTAGCGGCAGCCGAGTCACAGGGGCTCGTGGTGACGATGACGCAGATCACACGCCTTACCTGCGTGATTCCCTATAGCGCCTACGGGCGCGTGGAGCGCTTGGTGAGCGATTGCGCCGGCAAGATCAAGGATTCGATATTTGCCGAGGATGTGCAGCTGACCTGTGCCTTTCTGAGTGGCGACGAGCAGCGCTTCCTGGCTGCGATGCAAGAGCTCATGGGCGGCGAAGACGTCTGCCTCGTGAGCGACCCCACCTTCGCCGAGTTCTAACCCCCACCTCTCCGTGTGAATCGGGGACGGACCTCGCGTGGGGCGGGTGGCCCGCCGCTCATTCGCGGGATGGGCGCTCGTCGCGCAGGTGCGGGAGGGCGCCGAGCTCGCGCCCTGCGGGCGCTCGGACAGCGCCGCCCTCCCGCCGCGCCTGCGCTCCTCGCATCCCGCGGAATTCGCTTAGGGCCGGGCGCCTCGCGCACGAGGTCCGCCCTCCCGGTGGACGAAATTAAGGGACACGCCCTTTTTGCTCAGCTGGGCAAAAAGGGCGTGTCCCTTAATTTCACGCGGATGTGAAACCAGGACCGTCCCCGATTCCGGTGGATGGGAAACGGGGACGGTCTTTTAGTGCGCGTTGATTTGTGGCTGATTCCTAGCGGGAGCGGGCGAGAGAACCCATGGGATCCCAGGGCGTGAGGGCGATGGGCTCGCTGTCCAGTGCGGCGCGCTGCTCGTCGGTCAGGTACTTCTTGTCAACCACAACCTGATAGACGTACTCGTCGAACCAAGCGTCCGAGAGGGTGTCAAAGCCGTCTCGGCCGTGGTCCTTGCCCCAGCTGTTCTCGACCTTCCACATCTGGGGATCGCCGTCCTCGCTCAGGCGTACGCCCTCAAGCACCATGGCGTGGGTCATGAGCGACTCGCCGTAGTCCAAGCGCTCGGCCTTGTTGAGGCATCCCTCAACCGGGAAGCCAAAGAGCGCGTCGATGTCGAGCGCGGCGGTGTCCATGATGCCCTCCTGGCGCAGGTAGCTCTGGTCCACGTCGCAGCCAAACCAGACGGGCAGGTCGTCGCGCAGCTGTGCGATTGCCACGCGCTTGAGCTCCGTCGGCGGGAGGTTGAGGTAGCGCACCGTGCCGTCCTCCTCGACGTTGCCCAGGCGCTCGACGGTGAAGCTGCGGCCAAAGGGCTTGTCCTGCGTGGGGGCGCTGATGAGCGACACGTAGGCATCAAGGTCCATCCCCACGGCCTTGGCAAAGAACTCCTGCGGGGTAAAGGTGCCAGAGAGCACGAGCTTGTTGTCCTTGTCGCGCAGGCGCACGTCAAAGCGCTCGGGCGGCTCGCCCAGGCTGATGGCCAGAAGCTGCCACACGTCGCCCATCATGGCCTTGCGCATCTTCTGCAGGGTGTCGATGCCAAAGCCCGCCTCGTAGGACTGGCGCAGCATCTTTGCGCAGCCGCGCAGGTAGCGGGTGAGGTACTTGTCCATGTCGCGGGTGTTGCGCGAGTTGGCGGTCTCGGGCATGGCCTCCTTGGGTACCACGCCGTACTTCTTCACCAGGCTGCGGAACATGTCCCACTGGCCGCCGTCGCCAATGGGGTCGGTGAGCAGGAAGCTCACCAGGCGTCCGTCGAGCGGCTCGTCGAGCGTGCTGATGATGTTGCCCAAAAACCAGTTGCTCTTCTCAAGCTTGTCGAAGAAGAGGGGATAGGCCTGCGAGAGCTCGAAGTCCTTGAGGTTGAACTTCTTGATGGTGCGGTAGCGCATCGTGTTGAGGCTGGCAAACATCCAGCAGCGGCCGGAGCGCTCCTGATCGCAGCGCGAGCCCTGCGTCACTTCCACGTCGAAGTCGAGCGAGTTGGCGCTCATGGCCTCGGGAACGCGAGCCGCGGCGCGAATACCCGCGGAGCTGGCGGCGTTCTTGGCCACGACGCACGTGCGGTCGGCCTCGAAGCGCGCGCGGGCGTTGGCGAGGTCTTCTGTGGTGATGCTTGCCTTGCTGTCCATGATGGATCCTCCTTGCTATGCCGCAACGACATCAAAAACGTGCCGTCGGCGCAATCTGACTACGTGAGCATAGCATGCGCGTGCGAGCAAGAGGGCCTGTGTGCAAGCGCTATACTTGGCTATGTGGCACATCTCGGATGCCGCCACAGATTCTCCCGACGAAAGGATGGGCATGAGCGCACGGTTTGCCACCCACGTTGCCTATGAGCCCCCTGCCTACGCGCTGCGCGTGCTGGAGGTGTTGGAACGTGCCGGCCATGAGGCTTGGATTGTGGGTGGTTGGGTGCGTGACGCACTGCGCGGTGCACCGTGCCATGACGTGGATGTCACCACTTCCGCCCTGTGGCAGGACGGGGCGCGGATTCTGCGCGAGGCGGGCATTGTGGTGCATGAGACAGGCACCGCCCATGGCACCATAACGGCCGTGGTTGACGGGAGGCCCGTGGAGGTGACCACCTATCGCGTCGAGGGTACCTACAGCGACCACCGCCATCCGGACGAGGTCCATTTCGTGCGCAGCGTGCAGGAGGACCTCGCGCGGCGCGACTTTACCATCAACGCCATGGCCTATCACCCTAAGCGCGGCCTGCTTGACCCCTTTGGCGGCTGCGAGGATCTAGCTGCAGGTGTCGTCAGGGCCGTCGGAGACCCGCGCAAGCGCTTTGCCGAGGACGCCCTGCGCGTGCTGCGGGCTGTGCGCTTTGCCTGCCGCATGGGCTTCAGCATCGAGGCGGACACGCACAAGGCGCTGGTGGAGATGGCTCCGCTGCTTGGTGACATCGCCCAGGAGCGCATCGGACAGGAGGTGAGCGGCATCCTCGAGTCGGGCCGGATGGGCTGGGCGCTCATGCACGAGCCCGAGGTCATCGGTGCCGCCATTCCCGAGGTTACCGACATGCAGGGCTTCGATCAGCTCAGCTCTTGGCACGTCTTCGACGTTATGGAGCACACGGCGCATGTGTGCAACGCCGTCGAGGCCTTCACGGCGGGGGTGGCATCCCTGCGCCTGCGTTGGGCGGCGTTTCTGCATGACATTGGCAAGCCGGCCACCCTCTCCATCGACGAGAACGGCCGCGGGCACTTCTACGGGCATCCGATCCTGGGCGCCATCATGGCGGAGCGCATCATGAAGCGCCTGGCCATTCCGGGCGAGCTGACGCGTGGTGCCGTTGCCCTGGTGCGCTACCACGACCACATCATCCGTCCCACCGAGCGCTCGATGCGCAGGGTGCTCGCCATCCTCGACGAGGAGTGCACGGGAGAGGCCATGACGTTGGCCCATGAGCTCATGGACCTCAAGCGCGCCGATGCGGTGAGCAAGCAGATCAAGTGCGCGTGGTATGCGGTGGAGCTTGACGAGATGGACCGCATCCTCAGGAGCGAGGGGAGCAAGGGAGCCACGGTGCGCGTGAAGGACCTTGCCATTGGTGGACGCGACGTGATTGAGGAACTGGGTATAGATCCGGGTCCGATGGTGGGGATGGCGCTGTCACAGCTGCTGCAGGCTGTTATTGACGGCGAGGTGGAGAATACGCGCGAGGCGCTCATTACCGAGCTGTGGCGCACGGCTCAGCAGACTGAATAGGGAAGCGTACAGGATGTAAGAAAACGCCTCCCGCACTGGCGTGTGCGGGAGGCGTTTGGTTGCTTGCCTTATGGGGAGAGTCTGGGAATTATGCGCCCCAGACATCGCCCGCGAAGGGAACGAAGTGGTAGTCGGGCTGATTGGAATGCGAGGTTCCGGTGTCGACCTTGACGAGCGCGCTAACGGCACTGCAGAGAACGATGCTGGCGATGAATGCGATGCATGCCATAATGGCCTCCTTGTATACGGGTGCGTAACACGCACGAAATATTTTCTGATGTGAGTGTAGCATCGTTCGGCAGACATAATTACGTGAAACAGACTAATTCTCTTGATACTTATTACAAGTGAGAATTGTGGGTTGAGCCGCGGGCGCATGAGGTGCTTCGGGGGCATGCGCTGAGGACCAAGAAAAAAGAGAAAATTCTTCTTGCGTTAGCAGATTGTTTCACGTATAGTATCTTCTTGCGTTGAAGGATGTTGCTCCAGAGCATTGGGACTTCGTCTAACGGTAGGACAACGGATTCTGGTTCCGTCAGTGGGAGTTCGATTCTCTCAGTCCCAGCCATTCTTCA
>CACXFC010000229.1 GCA_902766835.1 uncultured Coriobacteriaceae bacterium
CATGATCTGGCGCGGGGTGTTGGAGAGGTGGTCGTCGCCGCGGATGATGTGGGTGATGCCCATGCGGGCGTCGTCCACCACGGTGGCAAAGTTGTAGGTGGGGGTGCCATCGGAGCGGAAGATGATGAAGTCGTCGAGCTCGCGGGCGTTGAAGGTCACGTCTCCGTGCACGGCGTCGTGCACCACCACGTCGCCGCGGTCGAGCGGAACCTTGATGCGGATGGTGTAGGCCTCGCCTGCGTCGACGCGGGCCTGGGCCTCGGCCGGGTCGATGTTGCGGCAGGTGCGCTGGTATCCCTGGAAGGAGTCCTTGCGCTCCTGGGCAGCCTTGCGGTCGGCTTCGAGCTTCTCGGGCGTGCAGAAGCAGTAGTAGGCCTTGCCCTCGGCCACCAGGCGCTCGGCTGCCTCGCGGTAGAGCGGAAGGCACTCGGTCTGCCAGTAGGGGCCAAAGTCTCCGCCCACCTCCGGGCCCTCGTCCCAGTCGAGACCGAGCCAGCGCATGGCACGCAGGATGACCTGCGTGTTCTCGCCGGTCGAGCGGGTTGGGTCGGTGTCGTCGATGCGCAGGATAAACGTGCCGCCGTTGGCACGGGCGAAGGCCCAGTTGTAGATGGCCGTGCGTGCGCCGCCCACGTGAAGCTTGCCGGTGGGGGAGGGCGCGAAGCGCACGCGCACGGGAGTGTTGGAAGTGCTCAAGTTGGTGCCTCTCAATAGGGTGCTGATAAACCTTTTCAGTATAGACGAGTGAGCAAAAAACCGGACGCCGCGCGAAGTGACACAGAGGCCGCACAAATATCGATTTCTGCAAATTTGAATACTATTTGAAAAATTGGGCACAATTTGACTCGCGTTCGAAAATGTAGCGAATCGTCCTAGACTTGCGTGGTCATCTATGTCGCCCGCATGGGCGGCTCATTCAACAAGGAGGCAGAGGGTAGTGGACAAGAAGCACGTCATACCTTTTGACCCGGCGGACCGGGCGTTCATCGAGGCGCATGACCTGTCGCTGGGTGACCTTCGCATGAAGGCATACCAACACGTCAACCTGACGTTGGCGCGAGGCGGGGCCCATGCGATATGCGCGGAAGACAAGGGTGGCACCACCGAGCTGCTGCTGACGCTGGCGGGCCGGATGCATCCAAGCTCCGGCAGCTGCAGCGTTGCCGGCAACGACATCAGCAGGCTGCGGGGCATGCATGCGGTGCGCAAGATTGCCAGCCTCGCCTTCATCGAGAACGTGAACGAGGTTGAGCGCGTCCTGCGCGTGCACACCATCGCCTCGGCGGAGCTCGGCCTTGCGGGTAAGCGCTCCAACGCGGCGGCGACAAGAGAGTTCCTGGACCAGTGGGAGCTGGGTGCATACTACGACAGCACCATCGAGGAGCTTCCGCGCTTTGTGTACGACCGGCTGGGCATCGCGCTGGCCATGGCCCACGACCCGCAGCTCCTGCTTGTTCAGGACATAGAGCGCGACCTCACCGAGCACGAGTCGCTCAAGCTCTGCGACGAGCTTGGCCACCTTGCGCACGACACGGGCGTCACAGTCGTGTGCGGTGTCATCGACTACGACCTGGCGCGCCACTTCGATACGACCACCTGCATCACCGACGCGTCTCGGGCCCAGCAGGCGGCCTGGATGCGTAACCACAAGAAGGAGGTGGCATAGCCATGAAGAACCCCTTCCGCGGTCTGCGCTTCTCGCTGCTCGACTTCCAGTCGGCGCGCGCGAATGCGGGCATGAAGATAGCCATGCTGGGCATAGCGCTCATCCCGCTCATCTATGGCGCCATGTACCTCATGGCCTTCTATGACCCCTATGGCAAGCTCGATACCCTGCCGGTTGCCGTCGTCAACGAGGACGTACCCGTGCGCACCGAGGACGGCAAGATGGTGCATGCCGGCGAGGACCTGGTGGCAGAGCTGAAGGACTCCGACGCACTCCAGTGGCACTTCGTCGACGATGCCGCCGAGGCCCAGAAGGGCCTGGAGAGCGGCAAGTACTACAACACCGTCATCATCCCGGCAGACTTCTCCGAGAAGATTGCCTCCGCCGACACGAGTGCGCCGCAGAAGGCGCACCTCGAGCTGGTGGTCAACGATGCGAACAACTACCTCTCCTCGATCCTGGGTGCCTCGGTCATGCGCGTGGTGACCTCCGAGACCAACTACTCGGTGGGCGAGAACTACTACGTCCAGATCTTCGACAAGATTGCCAGCACGGGCGACGACCTGCAGAAGGCGGCTGACGGTGCGGCCGAGCTTGCCGACGGCATGGCCGATGCCCACGACGGCTCGCAGAAGATCACCGATGGACTGGTGACGGCGCACGATGGCTCGAAGGAGCTGGCTCAGGGCATGGGCGACGCCCACAGCGGCTCGGCTACCATCACCGACGGTCTGAAGACCGCCCGCGACGGTGCCCATCAGCTTGCCGACGGCACGGTTGCCGCCGCCGATGGCGCAGGCCAGCTGGCCGGTGGCCTCGGCAGCGCCAAGGACGGCGCCACCCAGCTTGCCGACGGCGTCAAGACGGCTTCCGACGGTTCGGCCACCATCACCGAGAAGCTCAAGGAGGCGGCCGACGGAGCCGCCACGCTCGACTCCGGCCTCAAGCAGCTGAGCGAGGGCCTGGCGAGCGGACAGACGGGCTCGGCACAGCTTGCCGCGGGGCTTCACCAGCTTCAGACGGAAGGCTCGGGCAAGCTCGCCTCAGGTGCAAATGCACTCAACAGCGCCCTGAACAACCCTGAGTTTGCCACCAAGCTGGCGACCCTCGACGGGGGCGCCAAGCAGGTTGCCGACGGAACCAACCAGCTCAGTGAGGCGCTCGGCGGCCTCAGCGGGACCATCGACGGCATGAGCGCAAACGTCGCGGGCCTGCAGGATCAGCTCAACGACATCAAGGCCGACGCCCAGACGCTGGCAGTCGGGCTTGCCACCACAGGCGACGAGCTGCAGAAGGATGCCGACACCGCCATGGGTCACGCAAGCTCGCTTGGCTCGGCGCTCGGCGGCCTCACCGCGCTGACCGGCAAGGTGGGGGATGCCAGCGCAGCAGCGGGTACGGCTTCTTCGCGCGCCGCCGATGCCGCGGGCAAGGCCGGCGAGGCACAGGGCCATGCGGCTGCCGCCTCGGGCAGCGCCAACGAGGCTGCCGGCAAGCTTGGCTCGCTCGTGAAGGACGAGGAGAGCGGTCGCTACTACCTGAGCGAAGAGGACTACAGCGCCCTCATGGGCATGGTGCAGACGGCCGTGAGCGAGGCCGATGCCGCATCCGGCTCCGCGGCTGAGGCCAAGGGTGCCGCTGGTGAGGCTTCCGCCTATGCCACGGGCGTGAAGGGTGGTCTCGACGAGGCTGCCGGCGCGCTTTCCGGCATCGACACGCAGGCGCTCGGAACCCTTGCAGGCGATCTGCAGACAATCGGTGGCGACCTTCAGACCATCAAGCAGGGTGCCAGGGGCCTTGACGGCGTGACGAGCAAGTCTCAGACCCTCATCGACAACTCACAGTCTGCCATCGATGGTGCCAGCCAGCTTGTCGCCGGCCTCAAGACCAAGCTTGGCCAGGCGCAGGCGCTCTCTATCGGCGCGCAGCAAGTGTCTGAGGGCGTGAGCCAGCTGGTGGCATCCCTCACGACCGACGGCGCCGACGCGGCCGGCACGCCCACGCTGCACGCCGCCGCATCGCAGCTGGCAGCAGGTGCCCAGCAGGTTGACGAGAAGATGCTTGCCGCCGCGGGTGCGGCCGACCAGCTCACCGACGGCTGGAAGGCGGCCGGTGCCGGTGCGGGCGCGGCCAAGAACGGGTCGTCCCAGCTTGCCGGTGGCCTCAGCCAGCTCCATGCGGGTTCGCAGCAGCTGTCTGGCGGCCTGGTGACGGCCACCACGGGCGCGAATGCGCTGAAGGCGGGCCTGGGCACGCTCTACGCGGGCGCCGATACGCTTGCGAATGGCCTGGGCGACGCCAAGAGCGGCTCTGCCCAGCTGGCAGGCGGACTCGATCAGCTCCACGACGGCTCGGCCACCCTCACGGACGGCCTTGCCACGGCCAAGGCAGGCTCTGATTCGCTGGTCAGCGGTCTGGGGCAGCTCCACGATGGCTCTGCCACCCTTACCGATGGCCTCAAGACGGCGCAGGACGGCTCTGTCGAACTCTCCAACGGCCTTGCCGACGGCGTTGCTGCCGTGAAGGAGTCCACTGCCGACTCCGACAAGAAGGCCCAGATGATGAGCGAGCCGGTGACCCTCGAGCAGACCAAGTACACGACGGTCGACAACTACGGCTCTGGCTTTGCGCCGTACTTCATCGCCCTGGGCCTGTGGGTTGGCTCGCTGGTCATGACCTTCCTGTTCGACCCCCTGAACAAGCGCCTCATCATGAGTGGCGCGAGCCCCGCCGTCGCCGCGTTTGCGGGCCTGGTGCCCATGCTCATCGTGGGTGCCATCCAAGCGCTGCTGATTGCCTTCACCATCCAGTACCCCTGCCACATCAGCGTGGCGCATCCGCTGCCGTACTACCTGCTGTGCCTGCTGGCGAGTTTCGTGTTCACGGCAATCGTCCAGGCGGTCATCGCGCTGTTCGGCTTCCCCGGAAAGTTCGTCGCTGTCGTCCTGCTCATGCTGCAGCTCACCACGGCCGCCGGAACCTTCCCAATCGAGACTGAGTTCCCCATCTTCCAGGCCATGAGCCCGTATCTGCCCATGACCTATGTGGTGAGGGCGCTGCGACAGGCCATGGCAGGCATCGATCTGTCGCTCTTGTGGCCGAGCGTGTCTGCGCTGTTCGCCTTCCTGGCGGCATCGTATGCGCTCACGTGCCTCGTGGCGCGCCGCAAGCGCCTGGTAACCATGATGGACCTGCATCCTCTGGTTGACCTCTAAGCCTTCTGTAGCTTCCAGAGCTGGTGGCCCGGCAGACGCAACTTGTCTGCCGGGCCACTTGTGTGACAGGACAGAAGTTGCTGTTTCTAACCTCTGACCTTGTGTTTTGCTGGATTGCCAATGGAGTGGCCGAGACGTGCACACGGCGGAAACACGAGTCCGAGATTTTATTCAACTGCTAGGATTTGTTCCTATGAGCTACGTATGAGGGGTGGAGCCATGCCACTGACGCACGAGGATCCGGCCACAGAGATTGTGGGCGGCATGATAGCGGCGCACAACGCTGCGCACGAACTGGTGGAGGAGCAGATTGCGCGCGGGAAGTCGCATCTCCGCTCGGTCTCGAAGACGCGCAAGAGTGCCATGACGCGCAATCGCATCATGACCGCGGCCAGCGAGCTGATGGCGGAGCGCGGCAACACCGGCTTCCAGATGAGCGAGGTCTCCGAGCGCTGCCACATGTCGAAGGGTTCGCTCTACTATTACTTCGCCGACAAGGACGAGCTGATCTCTGCCATCTTCGACGAGTCGGTGGACGATCTGGTCTCCGTTATCGAGTCGCTTGCCGCCAAGGCTTCCTCGGCGCGCGAGGCGCTGCGCACCCTCTATGCCGAGTTCTCACGACGCCTTAGGGCGGGAAGTCCTCTGGCAATGGCGATGACCTACGAGCTCGTGGGCGCGAAGGACGGCTCGATTCCCCAGGTGACCTCGCACTTCTCGCGTGCGGCCGGCGTTATTGCGGCGCAGATCGAGCGGGCGAAGTCGGAGGGGCTCGTGAGGGAAGACGTAAACAGCGAAACGGCTGCGGTCTTTACCACTGGCGGCCTCATCACCATGTCGATGGCCGTTGCCTCCGGCCAGGCAACCGTCGATGCCGACGTGGTCTCGGCCAGCCTCATGGACATGATCTTGCGCGGCGTAGGCACGGAAGGCGCCACCCTCTAGCATGTGAATCGGGGACCGTCCCTGATTCTGGTGTTGGGACACAGGTGTGGTGGTGGGGTGGCTGGCTTCTTGGATGCTTTACAAGGAACGGCCAGTTGCCTACGATGGATTCACTCGTCAAGAGGCGTCTTTTTGGACGCATAGAGCTGAGGGACCGAGCCCTTTGAAGCTCCGGCAACCATCCCAAAGAAGGGAAACGGTGCCAAATCTCGGCAGGCCACCTGGGCCTGGAAGACGGGGGAGTTCGTGGAGGAATCCCCTGAAAACGGGGATTTTTTTATCCCCCTTAGCACCCGCGCGGCGGGAGAGAGGGGCGCATCATGGTAGCGCGCAATTACTACTTCACCTCGGAATCGGTGACCGAGGGACATCCCGACAAGATCTGCGACCAGGTGTCGGACGCCATTCTGGACGCCATCCTGGCAAAGGAGGCTCGCCTCGAGCGCGAGGGGTACATCTCGCCCACGGGCGTGGCGGCGTGCGTCGACAACGTGCGCTGCGCCTGCGAGACCTTCGTCACCACCGGCACGGTCATCGTCTCGGGCGAGATTCGCACACAGGCCTATGTGGACGTGCAGAAGATCGCCCGCGACACCATCAGGCGCATCGGCTACGACCGCGCGAAGTATGGCTTCGACTGCGAGACCTGCGGCGTCATCAACATGATTCACGAGCAGAGCCCCGACATCGCCCAGGGCGTCGACGAGAGCTTTGACGTCCAGGCCGGAAACGCCACCGACGAGCTCGACCAGATTGGCGCCGGCGACCAAGGCATGATGTTTGGCTACGCCTCCGACGAGACGACCGCGCTCATGCCCATGCCCATCTTCCTCGCGCAGCGCCTGGCTCAGCGCCTGTCCCAGGTGCGCAAGGACGCCGTGGTGCCCTACCTGCGTCCCGACGGAAAGACGCAGGTTACCGTGCGCTACGAGGACGACCATCCCGTGGAGGTCACCGCCATCGTCATCTCCACCCAGCATGACCCCACCATCGAGGACATGGAGGTCATCAAGGCCGACATGATCAAGCATGTCATCGCGCCCGTAATGGCCGAGGAGGGGGTCCTTTGGGACCACGCCGACGTCTACGTGAACCCCACCGGGCGCTTCGTCGTGGGCGGGCCCATGGGCGACACCGGCCTTACCGGCCGCAAGATCGTGGTGGACACCTATGGAGGCATGGGTCGCCATGGTGGTGGCGCCTTCTCGGGCAAGGACTGCACCAAGGTCGACCGCTCTGCCGCCTATGCCGCGCGCTGGGTGGCGAAGAACGTCGTGGCGGCGGGGCTGGCGCACCGCTGCGAGATCGAGCTTGCCTACGCCATTGGCGTGAGCAGGCCCCTGTCGGTGATGGTCGACACGTTCGGCACCGCCAAGGTCCCCGAGCAGATCATCACGAAGGCCGTGACGGAGGTGTTCGACCTGCGCCCCGGCGCCATCATCCGCGACCTCGACCTGCGCCGCCCCATCTTTGAGAAGACGGCGGCATATGGCCACTTTGGCCGCAACGACCCCGACTTCACCTGGGAGGCAACCAACCGCGTCGACGAGCTGCGCGCAGCCGTCGAGGCGCTGCAGGACTAGCAAAACGCCGGGCAGCGGGTGTCGCGGACACCTGCCTGCCCAGCGCGTTCCCACCCATACCCCGCACGCGAGCGAAGGAGCCGCATGACTGACAAGGCCGCGATGGACGAAGCCTACAAGGAGCCCTATTCCTATGCGTCGCTGGCGTTTCTGGCTCCCTATGCCGATGACGAGGACTTCCCCCTGCCTGCCGAGGACGCGCTCGAGCGCTATCTTGCCTGGTGCGAGGCGCGCGAGATGTCGCTCTGGGAGCATCAGGAGGAGGCCCTGCTGAGCCTTGCCATGGGAAGCCATGTGGTGCTGGGCACCCCAACGGGCTCGGGCAAGAGCATGGTGGCGCTGGGCATGTGCTTCATGGCGCTGTGCGCGGGCGAGCGCGCCTATTACACGGCGCCCATCAAGGCGCTGGTGAGCGAGAAGTTCTTCGAGCTGGTGGACGTGCTCGGCCGCGAGAACGTGGGCATGATCACCGGGGATGTGGTCATCAACGGAGACGCGCCCGTCATCTGCTGCACGGCCGAGATCCTGGCCAACGACGCCCTGCGCTGGGGCGAGGAGGCGGGCATCGCCCGCGTGGCCATGGACGAGTTCCACTACTTCGCCGACCCCGACCGTGGCTGGGCGTGGCAGGTGCCGCTGCTCACGCTGCCCCACACGCAGTTCCTCCTGATGAGCGCCACGCTGGGCGACATGGATGCCATCTGCGGCCTGCTCGAGCGGCAGACCGATCGCGACGTGGAGCGCGTGCTTGACGCCCCGCGGCCGGTGCCGCTGTCGTACGAGTTTGTGGAGACGGCCCTTGAGGCAACCGTCGAGCTGGCCATTCGCGAGGGCAAGGCACCCATCTACGCGGTGCACTTCTCGCAGGACGCGGCGCTGAAGAGCGCGCAGTCGCTGGCGAGCTACGGGGTGAGCACGCGCGAGCAGCGCGACGCCATCAAGGAGGCCGTCAAGGGGACGCGCTTCACCACCATGTTCGGTCGTACGCTGCAGCGACTGCTGCTGGCTGGCGTGGGCGTCCACCATGCCGGCATGCTCCCGCGCTACCGCCTGCTGGTGGAGAAGCTGGCACAGGAGGGCCTGCTGCCGGTGATCTGCGGGACCGACACCCTGGGCGTGGGCATCAACGTGCCCATCCACACCGTGCTGCTGACGGCCCTAGCCAAGTACGACGGGCATCGGAGCCGCAGGCTCAACGCCCGTGAGTTCCACCAGATTGCGGGTCGCGCCGGCCGTGCGGGCTTCGACACCGAGGGCATGGTCATAGCGCAGGCCACCGAGTACGACATCGAGAAGGCCCGTGCGCTGCAAAAGGCCGGGGGAGACCCGAAGAAGGCACGCAAGGTGCACACCAAGACCCCACCTGCGGGCTTTGTGGGGTGGAACCGCCAGACCTTCGAGCGCCTCGTGGAGGCGCAGCCCGAGGCACTGCGCCCGCGGCTGCGCGTGACCAACTCCATGGTGCTCTCGGAGGTGGCGCAGGGCGGCGACGCCCGTGCGCGTGTGCGCCAGATCATCGAGGACTCCCTGCAGACCGACGAGCAGAAGGCAAAGCTGCAGGTGCGGGCCGACGAGCTCTTCGAGACGCTCATGGGCGCAGGCGTGGTGGTGCGCGAGACCGACGACGAGGGGGACGATTCCTACTACACGACCATCGACCTGCCCGAGGACTTCGCGCTCGACCAGCCGCTCTCGCCCTTCCTGCTGGCGGCCTTGGAGCTGCTCGACCGCGAGAGTGACACCTATGCGCTTGACGTCATCTCGATGGTGGAGGCCACCATCGAGAACCCCCGGCAGATCCTGATTGCCCAGGAGCGCCGCGCGCGCGATGAGGCCATGGCCCAGATGAAGGCCGACGGCGTGGACTACGACGAGCGCATCGAGCGCATTGCCGAGGTCAGCTACCCCAAGCCGCTCGAGGAGCTGCTCGAGGCGGCCTTCGAGCGCTACTGTGCCGAGGTCCCCTGGGCTGCCGACTACGAGCTGCGGCCCAAGTCGGTGCTGCGCGAGATGGTGGAGACGGCCTCCGACTTCAAGGGCTACGTGCAGCGTTGCGGCATCTCGCGTGCCGAGGGCATCCTGCTGCGCTACCTGTCCGAGGCCTATCGCTCGCTGGACCGCACGGTGCCGCTCGACAAGCGTGACGAGCGCTTGGAGGACATCGTCTCGTGGCTTGGGCTGGTGGTGCGCACCGTCGACTCGAGCCTTGTGGACGAATGGGCCCGCACGGGGGAGGACGATGGATCCGGTGCCGACCTTGCAGCTCCAGGCGCGGCCGACGAGGTCGTGCACGACCGGCGCGCCCTTACCGTGTTGGTGCGCAACGCCCTGTTCCGCCGCGTGCGCCTGGCGGCAGAGGAACGCGTGGACGAGCTGGGCGAGCTCGATGGCGAGTGGGGCTGGCGTGCCCCGCGCTGGCGCCAGGCGCTCGATGCCTACTTCGAGGTGCACGACGAGGTCCTGCTGGACGGGGACGCCCGCTCGATGGACTACCTCCTCATCAACGAGGCAGACGAGCGGACCGACCACGTGTGGCACGTGCGCCAGACCTTCCGCGACCCCGAGGGCGACCGCGACTTTGGCATTGCCGCGGACGTGGACCTCGACGAGACGCAGGAGCTGGGCGAGGTCGTGTTCCGCGAGTATCGCGTGGGCTTCGCCGAGGAGCTGCTCGACCTCTAGGCTGCGCCAGGCGCTTTGCCGCATGAAGCGGAGCGTTCGGATGGTTTGGGGGCATGGAGGGCCGCCCGGTCTGGTACGCTTTGAGCATTGATGGGAGGAGGCAGCATGGACGACGTTCGCGAGCAGACGGGCACTCCGGAGCAGCAAAGCGCTCCCGAGCAGAAGGGCACCTCGGAGCAGGAGAAGAGCGCACCCGAGCAGAAGAGCACTTCTGGACAGGCTCCTGTTGGCGGAGAGCTGGGGCAGTCTCCGCTGGTCAACGCCGACATCGCTCAGGACTTCGCGAGGGCTGCCGGCTGGGTGGTCAACAGGATTCGCACCGACCGCTCGTCGTTCGTCGAGACCTTCATCAAGAAGCCCCTGCGCGGGTTCTATGAGTCGTACCAAAACGACCCCTGGCTGCGCGCGGCAACCTCCACCAAGATGAGCGCGGTCATCAACCTCTTCTTCGTCTTCTATCAGGCCTACAACGCGTATCGCCGCAGCTCGCTGTGGTTTGGCGCGCTGTCGGTCTACTATGCCTGGCTCACCTTCATGCGCGTCAACATCGTGACCTACATGCAGACCATGGCGGCAGACGGCCGCGAGGAGCTGCGCCGGTACCGCCAGTGCGGCGTGTGGCTGCTCATGCTGACGACGGTCGTGATGGTGCTGGGCGTGGTGTCGAACCGCCTTGGCTACCGGCCGAGTTACGCCACGCACATGCTGGTGGTGGTCGCGCTGTTCGCCGTGTACAACGTGACCTTTGCCATCATCAACCTCCACAAGTGGCGCAAGCTGGAGGACCCGCTCATCAGCGCGAGCAAGGCGCTCTCGCTGTCGTGCGCGCTGGTGTCGGTGTACTCGCTGCAGACCGCAGCCATTGGCCGCTTTGCCTCAACCAGCAACGCGGGCATCATCCACTTCCTCACCTATGCCACGCCCATCGTCATCTTCCTGATCATTGCCAGCATCTCGCTGTTCATCATCCTGCGCGTCAACTGGGTGCTCAAGGCCATCGGCAGCGACGACTAACCTCGCGCGAGGGGCACAGGCGCCGCCAATGTTCGCCTGCGCACTGTCACGGGAATGTTTCTGCCTGCGGAAATCCTTTCGCTGCTCGGCTAACATGAGGCGTCAGGTTTTTGAGCAGGGGAGTCGCCATGGCAGTAGTCGATGTGCACGTTCACATCTATCCGGACAAGATCAGCGAGCGTGCCACCCAGAGCATCGGGCGCTTCTACAACATAGAGATGGACGCGCAGGACGGTTCGGTCTCGCGGCTTGATGCCCTCATCGCCGACACCCCCATAACCGACTGCGTGGTTTGCTCGGTGGCCGTGAAGCCCGCGACGGTCGAGTCCATCAACGACTTCATCGCGCAGGTGTGCGCGAACAACCCCCACTACATTGGCTTCATGGCCATGCACCAGGACTACGAGGACCCCGAGGCAGAGATCGAGCGTGCCATGGGGATGGGCCTCTGCGGCATCAAGCTCCACCCCGATACGCAGGCCGTCAACATGGACGACCCGCGCCTGATGCGCGTGTACGAGATTGCCCAGGACAAGCATCTCCCGCTGACCATCCACTGCGGCGACTACCGCTACGACTACTCCCATCCGCGCAGGCTCAAGCGCATCCTGCACGCCTTCCCCGAGCTCGTGGTGGATGCCGCGCACTTTGGCGGATGGTCGATCCAGGACTATGCCCTGGAGTTTCTGGAGGACGAGCGCTGCTTCCTCGACATGTCGAGCTCTATGCGCTTCCTGGGCCCGCGCCGCACGCGCGAGCTGGTGTATGCCTACGGCACCGACCGGATCCTGTTCGGATCCGACTTCCCCATGTGGGAGCCGGCAGCGGAGCTTGAGACGTTCACCTCGCTGGGATTTGCGGAGGCCGAGCTTGAGGATATGTGCTGGCATAACGCCGAGCGGTTCCTGAACAGGAAGATCGGCTCCTAGGGTTAAAAGCGGGTCATAATCGTCTTTCCGCGCATGCGTGTGCCCTGGGGTCGGTTCTCGCGGCACATCCGCGTGCGAAAACGCACGCGGATGTGCCGCGAGAACCGACCCCAGG
>CACXFC010000230.1 GCA_902766835.1 uncultured Coriobacteriaceae bacterium
GTTCTCGCGGCACATCCGTGTGCGTTTTCGCACACGGATGTGCCGCGAGAACCGACCCCAAGGCACGCGCATGTGCGGAAGGGGGTGCGCCCCAGCGCGCGTTAGCGTACGCTAACCCATCTGATATAACTATTGGAGGACTTCCCATCACGTTTGGAAGGGCACTTGCTCATGGACATCGATTACCTGTTGTGGCTACAGTCAATCCGTGAGAGCCTGCCGGCCTTCGCGCAGAAAATCCTGGAGTTCATGGGGTCTGAGGCGGCCATCGCTGCGGCGGTAATCGTTCCCTGCGTCATCTACTGGTGCCTCAACAAGGCGGCGGGAACCTTTGCCCTGCTCGCCTATGGCTCAAGCAGCGTGTGCAATCAGCTCGTCAAAAACTTTGTGTGCGCGTATCGGCCCTGGGTGAGGGACGCGCGCGTCAAGCCAGACCCCGTTGCCATCAAGGGCGCGGGAGGGTACTCGTTCCCCAGCGGCCACACCCAGTCTGCGGCGAGCATGATGATCGGGCTTGGCTGGTGGTACCGGAAAAAGCGCTGGCCCTTGGTGCTGAGCATCATCTTTGCGGTGATCGTGGGCCACACACGCAACCTTCTGGGCGTGCACACGCCGCAGGACGTCATCGTCGGCTTCCTCGAGGGATGCCTGTTCGTAGCGCTGGCGAAGAAGGCCCTGCCATGGATGGAGCGCGAGGGCAACGACGTCAAGGCGGTGGCAATCGGCCTTGTGGCCACGGTGGTGTTCCTGCTTGTGGTGACGTTCAAGCCGTATCCGGTCGACTACGTCAACGGCGAGGTGCTGGTGGATCCTGCTGAGATGCTCGTGGGATGCTACAAGGTGGCGGGCGTGTTTGCCGGCGTTCTGGTCGGCTGGCTCGTCGAGCGCCGCTACGTGCGCTTCGAGACCGGCGGGCTGAGCTTTTTCGAGGGAGTGCTGCGCGTGGTGACGGGTGCTGTCATCATTGCGGTCTGCTATCTGGTCATCGGGCGCGGTGCCATAGCTCTTCTGGGTGAGAACGGCGGGCAGCTGGTGCGCCACACGCTGGTCTTCTTTGCGGTTGTGGCGGGTGCGCCGGCGCTGTTCGCCCCGCTCGGTCGCCTCGTCGGGCGCAGGAAGTCCTAGAGGCTGAGCTCGGCGCGCATGTGCTGGGCCATGGCATCGAAGGCGCGCTGGGTCTGGGGCAAATCCCACGTGCGGCCCAGCATCTGATCCAGATAGCCCTGGCTCCTCAGGCAGGCGAGGCTTTGCGAAAAGACGATCTCCCATGCGAAGCAGATGTGGCCCAGCAGGATGTCCGCCGGATGCTGGCGCACGCCGCGCGGGAGGCATCGGTGCTGGTAGAAGATGTCGACGCAGGCGTCGCTCACCTCGCTGGCACGCATCTGGGCGCTGCTTACACCATAGATGTCCTCGATGGGGCAGATGCAGTTGACGCGGACGATGTCGATCTTGTCGGCGTCGCGCAGGATGTTGCAGAGGGTCTTCTCGCGCTCGTCCAAGCCATCGGGCAAGCGGTAGTCGCTGTGCGTGCCCACGGCTAGGCGAATCAGGTCGTCGCAGTCGGTGCCGTCTAAGAACTCTCTTAGGAGGATGGTGTCCTCGCTGGGGCGCTCATCAAAGAGCACCGAGACTCCCAGCGCGGCATGGCTCACCGAGGCTGCGTCGTTGAACGTGTCGTAGCGGCGGACCTGCTCGAAGCGCCCAATGTCATGCAAAAGCCCCACCAGCCACGCCAGCTCGATGTCGGGGTCGGGCAGCTCGAGCCCGCGCGCGATCTGCTCGCAGAGCTCCGCCACACGCAGCGTGTGCTGCACCTTGAGCGCAATGCGCGGATTGGCCGCATCGTAGCGTGCGACGTAGGCGTCAAAGGTACGGCGTGCCCGGTCTCTGTCCATGGGTGCTCCTTGTTTGCTCCGTCTTGCCCCACGATTCTATCGCCGCGTGAGCTCCTCTGGCGAACGGGATTTGTGGCGCATTGGCCGTGAGGCGTGCTTGCCGGGCAGAGGTGCGCGGCATAGGTGTACGATTGGGGCCAGCAAGGCGACGATCCGCGTGGCACCGCTGCGCGCGAGGCTTAAAAAAAGACACGGGGGTTTGCATGTCCGCTCGACCAACGATGACCAACACCGTGGCACCCAGCGTGCTGGGCATCCTGCTTGCGCTTGCCATGGGCACAGCGCCGCTGCTCGCCGGATGCTCCTCGGCAGGTGGCGGGGGAGACGTGGCTGTCTCTCAGGACGCCTCGGAAGAGCAGCCTGCACAGCAGACGGAAGGCGAAGCCTCCGAGCCGCAGGGACGTATCGACGGCGACCCGGCGCTCGACACGTGGGCCGACGAGTGCACCGACCGCCGCGGCGACGTGACGGTCTATGCCGTGGCCGAGCTCACCGGAGGTCAGCTCGAGGCGCTGCTGCGCCAGCAGGACTATGCCTGGAGCGAGCGCAACCAGATGTGGGTCAAGCAGGACGGCTCTGCCGCGCTGGTGGTAAACGATGCCAACGGCGAGCACCTTGCGAGCGAGAAGATCGGTCAGCTTGGCACCGGGGCCACCGAGCCCGCAACCACCTACCGCATTGTGACCAGCGGCTTTTCGAATGCGAAGAAAGCCTTCGAGGGGCTGGCTGGAAAGCTTATGACATGCGAGGACTCCGAGATTACCGACGCGGGCGCCATCGGCGTGGTGAGCGGGCCCTCGGGCAAGCGCTGCCTGGTCTTTGTCAACAAGAGCAACGATGTGTATCTGGTGTCGGTCTTCAGCGAGCCGGCCGTTGAGGCGGGTCTGTTTGACGCGCAACTGGGCACGAGCTGCGGCACAACCATCAACGCCGCCTTCAAGGCGCTGACCGGCCGCACGCTTTCCACCCCGGAGACGCAGTAGCCCTCACATACGATAATTAAGGGACACGCCCTTTTTTGCCCCGCGGGGCAAAAAAGGGCGTGTCCCTTAATTATCAAAAGACCCTTTGAAATTGCTATGTGGCCGCCTCACATGCGCCATATTCGTGTGACCTGCACCGTATTTTTCGGTTGCCCCGCCGCACATGGGCATCTTCTGCCATAATTCGGAAGGTTAGCTGTTTCACCAACAAGGAGACTATCCCATGAAAATCCTGTACAACGACGGCCATGTTGACGAGTGCCCGGAAGACGAGGAGCTCCACGTCATCCGCCACAGCGCATCCCACATCCTGGCGCAGGCCATCAAGCGCCTGTACCCCGAGGCCGACTTTGGCTATGGTCCCGCCACCGAGAATGGCTTCTACTACGACATCGACCTGCCCGAGGGTGTCAAGATCAGCGAGGAGGACTTCCCCGCGATCGAGGCCGAGATGAAGAAGATCTGCAAGGAAAACCTCAAGATCGAGACCTACGAGCTCCCGCGTGAGGAGGCCATCGCCCACATGGCCGAGCGCGGCGAGAAGTACAAGGTCGAGCACATCGGCGACCTCCCCGAGGATGCCCGCATCACCTTCTACAAGCAGGGCGAGTACGTCGACATGTGCAAGGGCCCGCACGTGATGTACACCAAGGCCGTGAAGGCCTTCAAGCTCACCGGTGTCTCCGGCGCCTACTGGAAGAACGACGCCAAGAACAAGATGCTCACCCGCATCAACGGCATCGCCTTTGCCAGCAAGGAGGACCTCGAGGCGCACCTCGCGTTCCTCGAGGAGGCCAAGAA
>CACXFC010000231.1 GCA_902766835.1 uncultured Coriobacteriaceae bacterium
CCACCTGCTACGGCGGATGTCCGTTGGGGCGCATTGCCAGTGGCAAGCGCGTCCGCTGCACGAGGAAGCGTGAGGATGCCGATGCGTTCGTGCTGGAACGGTATCGGGAGCTCATGGGGCAGGGGAGCTAACCCAGAGATCGCAGCTTGTGACTGCCGTGCGGGTTCGGAAGGGGGAGCACACATCCTCCGTTGCAGGAAGTGCGGATAGCGTCACCGCAAAGGGTCCTGCACCCCGATGCCCTCGAAAAGACGGTCGACGCGCTCATCGAGGCGATGCTCGACGAGGTGTTTGGGAGGGCGTGAGCAGGGGTCGGGTACCTGTTCACGGGCCATCCGTGTTGTAAAACAAGGAAGGTCGTTTCGTGCTTGGGGGACGCATGTGCAAACCGTCACACACGAGTCAAGGACGAGTCAAGGAGCCTGACAGTATGCCCATGGGTGCCCTTATCGTGCCGCAATTCTCCGTATGCCCTCTAGGCTTGATGCCTCCTCCAGCACGGCGATGAGGTCGACCGCCTGGTAGAATGCGCCGCGCCGCGCATTTCCCATCTTTGCGAGGATTCCACGCTCGCAGGCGCTTTCGATCAGGTTGCGGGCGGCCCGGTCGGTTATGCCAAGGTGCGACGCGACGTAGGAGGCGCTGACGACCGGCTGCTCGACGAGGAGCGCGGGCAGGCGGTGCGATGCAGATCCGGCGCGGTCCGTGTTCGCAGACGCCCATTCGGCAAGCACCCCGTCCACGTCGGACGCGATGCGCGACCCGATGACGACGGAGAGTTCCAGGGCGTCCGCGAGGCACTCGATAATCGGCTCGACTGCCCCGCCGTGGTAGGCGTCGAGCGAATGCATGTATCTGTCGACGTCGTGCAAGAGCCCGGCCGAGACCGGCAGCATCGTGTGGCGCAACACCTCATCGGCGGCGAGCATGCGATGCAGGATGGTGCGGCCCGTACGCCCGTTGCCATCCGTAAAGGGATGGATGGTCTCGAACTGCGCATGGAAGATGGAGGCCTTCGCGATGGAAGGCACGTCATCACGCTCGCCGAACGAAAGCAAGTCGTCCAGGCACGTCCGCACGCGGCTGGCATGCGGGGGTACGAACGACGCCCCATGCGGGCTGTAGGGGGACCCCCCTATCCAGACTTGCTCTTCACGTAGGCCCATCGTCTCGTGCGTGCTCCCCATGAGCGTGTCGTGAATGGCGCAGATGGAGTCGATTCCGAGCTCTCCGCCTTGCCCTAGTGCCTCGCGCATTGCGGCAAGATTGCCGGCAATGAGCAGCGCATTCGCCGGCGCCTTGTCGGAGAGCTCGGCAAGCGCAACGTTGCGGACGCTGGAAGTGAGCCGCTCAATCTGCGAGCTCGTTGAGGACTCGCTCCTGAGCAGCAGCGCGGGGAGCGACCAGGTTCGCGCGGCTTGTGCCTGGTCGAAGCGGGCGAGGGAGACCTCGACCTCGGCAAGTCGTTGCGAAAGTGAGGCGGGTATCTCTACGGGGAGCGCGGCAATGCGTGCGGGGACAGCGGCCTCGTAGGTCGACAGGATCTTGCGCCTGAAAGCAAGCTCGTCGGGGTCTCGCTCCCATCTGCAGGTCTCGTACGTGATGCCCGGCCACATATTTGTGTCTTCCTCTGATACCCTGTCATCCAGACTTACGGAAGTGAATTATATTTCGCTTCCGTAAGCGGTGCAAGGCAGAAAGGAAAGACGGCATCCGCGAGCAGCCAATGGCGTCGTCTGGCGACTTCGCAAGGCCTCTGCCAAGCTGCTCGAACCTCTCGTCCACGTCCACACTCCTCCCGCCCGTCATGTCGTGCCCCGATTGTGCATGGGGTCAAGCGCAGGAGCCAAATGACCTCTCACCTTGACTCAGGTGAAGGTGAGCGCCTCCTCGTGCCTTTGTGCTGTAACGCGACACCGACCTTTGCTGTGCAAAACTCATGCCCGCTTTGGCAAATGCTACCTTGCTGCTCTGGTCAACGTGGACGCCTGTTGAGGACCTGCCCTATCCCGAGGATGACGACAGGGGCATTATTGATGCGCACAAGGACCAGCATGCCGAGGTCGACTTCGGTGCCGGAACCTATGGCTCTATGACGAGCCATAAGCTTGGAGAGCGTGACGACGCAGGTTGGTTTACTTACGACAGCGTGGGGCCCACTGTGGGGGCAAAACACGACACTTACGAGCCTGAGCCTTATACGATTTTGATTTGGCCCGCACCGTATCTCTACACGCATCCCGCAGAGTACCACGGTGTGAAGGACCCTGCTGAGGCATTCTATTACTTTAACCTGAGGAGTGACCTCGATGAGACCTCGTCCAATGTGAGCTCGCTTGCGTTTGAGTATGGTACGGACCAATACGAGGACAATGACTGGGGCAAGGAGCCCGCGGTCTTCACCGACGTCGAAAAGGGTGTGGTCGAGATCGTGGTGCCCCTGCACCGCAGGGACTACACGGAGCTCCCGCTCACGGGCATGACTCCCGACCGCCTCCTGCCCTACGTGGGCCTGGTGCTGATTGTCGTGGGCTCCGGGGCGCTCGCCCTCTACCGTCGCAAGACGGCGCAGAAGGCCGCGTAGGCAGGCAGCGTGGCAGCTCACCTGCGCACACATGAGCATGCTGCAGCAGAAGGGCGCCTCGGCTCCGCCGGGGCGCCCTGGCCTGTGGTGCTGTTCCGCGCGGTCATCGCGCTGGGCATAGCGCTCCTCGCCTGGCCGGTGCTCACCGACTGGTGGGGCGCGCTCGAGGCGCGCACGGCCATCAGCCGGATCGAGGACACCTACAACGCGATGGACGACCCCACCCGCATGGAGAACCTCGCACAGGCGCGCGCCTGGAACGCGAGCCTGCGTGGCGAGGACCCGGGGATGGAGCTGTGGGACTACCGCCAGCAGCTCACCTGGAGGTCCACGACCGACTCCATGATGGCCTGGGTCGAGGTGCCCAAGATCGCCCTGCGCCTGCCCATCTTCCACGGGACGGGCGACGCCGAGCTCATGGCCGGCGCCGGCCACCTGGAGTGGAGCGCCCTGCCCGTGGGCGGGGAGGGCACCCGCTGCGTGCTCACGGCGCACTCCGGCATGCAGACGGTGCGCATGTTCGACGACATCCGCAGGCTGCAGGAGGGCGACGTCTTTGTGGTGCGCACGCTGGGCGAGCCCTACGCCTACCGCGTGTGCGAGGTGCGCACGTGCCTGCCCGAGGACGCCGCGGCGCTGCTTAAGCCCGAGGAGGGCCGCGACCTCTGCACGCTCGTGACCTGCACGCCGCTGGGCGTCAACACGCATCGCCTGCTGGTGACGGGCGAGCGGTGCGCGTACGAGGAGGTCACCGACGACGTCGCCACCGACGCAGCCATCTTCTTCAACTGGCGCACCGTGCCGTTCTTGATCGGCATTGCGCTGGGAGTCGCCATCGCGCTTGCCGCCCGCGTGCGGCTCCGCCGTGCGAGCAGGGGACGGGTGCCTTCTCACGGCAAGCGGTGAACAGGCACCCGTCCCTCGCTCACACGGGAGTTCAATATGCCGCTAACACAACACAGGGGGGACTCTCACATGCCTGCGAGTATTCACGGCACCCTCTCTAGGGATCCATCAGCTGAGCGACCTCGCCGCCGCGTGCCCCAGCGACGCGCGCGAACCTTTCTTTTCGGCCTTGAAAAAGAAAGGTTATACTACTAACCTTTCTTTTCAGGTAGAGAAAAGAAAGGTTGCGCATGGGATGCTACCTCACAAGGTTCTGGCAGCCGGATGGCTATGGCATGAACAAGACCGAGCGGATGGGCGGCACGTACCACCCCTACTCGCCGGACACCATCGCTGACTACGAGATGATGCTCTCGCCGTCGTGCTCGGATGCTGTGGCTCGCGCCCAGGAGGCGCTGAGGCGCCTCGATGCGGGTGGGACCCTCGTCGATACCGAACCCCTCGCCCGGCTCCTGCTCCGTGCGGAGGCAGTCTCGTCCTCGAGGATTGAGGGGTTGGAAATGCCCGCCTCGAAGCTTTTGGAGTATGAGGAACTCGACCGCCTTGGCGTGGAGCATCGTCTGGATGGCACCGAGGCGCAGGTGCTTGGGAACCTCCATGCTCTGACGGAGTCGCTCTTGCGTGTTGGCGAAGGCATGCTGATAACCCTCGACATGATCTGCGAGCTCAACCGAGTCCTCTTGGCGGGTACATGGCTCGAGGGGGTGGGGGGCATTATTCGCACTGAGCAGAATTGGATTGGTGGCAATCGCGTGAACCCGGTCGGTGCCGCGTATATCCCGCCTGTTCCCGAGGAGGTGCCCGCCCTCATGGACGACCTCGTGGCCTTCCTCGCATCTTCCGAGCTCCCTCCAGTTGCAAAGGCCGCAGTGGCACATGCGCAGCTCGAGACGATACACCCCTTCGCCGACGGCAATGGTCGTGCGGGAAGGGCGCTCGTCCATGTGGTGCTCAAGGCCGCGGGAATGTCCCGCGCCACCGTTCCGCCCGTCTCCCTTGTGCTTGCCACCGACAGGGACCGCTACATCGCGAATCTCGCGTCGTTCAGGTGCGAGGATGCCTCTGCTCGTTCCACATCCATGAATGGATGGGTTGAGTACTTCGCCAACGCGCTGACACTCTCTTGCGAGCGGGCCGAGGAGTTCGAGCGCACGCTTCTGGAGATACGAGAGGATTGGCTCAGGCGCACCGGGTTCCGAGCAGGTTCCGCCGGTCGGCAGCTCATCGGACTGTTGCTGGGAACTCCCGCACTCAGCATCAAGACTGCCCAGGCGCTTACGGGGAAGAGCTACCCGGCTGCAAGGGGTGCCGTCCTGGCCTGCGTGGACGCGGGGATCCTCAGGCAGAACTCGAAGAACCGCAAGAGTGGCATCTATGTTGCAGACGAGGTGGTGGCTGCCTTCAACGCCTATGAGCGCTCTCTCGCCACCCTCTCTGGGGATACGTCAGCCGAGCGACCTCGCCGCCGCGTGCCCCAGCGACGCGCATGAACAGGTACCCGTCCTCTGTTCACAAAAGCCCGGCACTAGGGAGCGACATCCCCTGTGCCGGGCTTGCAAAATTGCAGGTCAGAGAGCTTAGTCGAGATCCTCGCCGTTGCTCTTGTAGACCTTCTGCATGTAGTAGAAGGAGTCCTTGCGGCTGCGTGAGAGGTCTCCGTTGCCGTCGTCGTCCATGTCGACGTAGACGAAGCCGTAGCGCTTGCGCATCTCGCCCGTGCCGGCGGAGACCACGTCGATCCAG
>CACXFC010000232.1 GCA_902766835.1 uncultured Coriobacteriaceae bacterium
TAATCATGATGGTATACGAGGGGCAATTAAGGGACACGCCCTTTTTTGCCCCGCGGGGCAAAAAAGGGCGTGTCCCTTAATTGCCCACTGAGTTAGCCGATGCAGTCGCTACAGCCCCACTTCAAAAAGGACGTGTCCCTTAATTTCATTTAGCACCATGAGACGCACCCCGTTGTTGCCCCGTATACTGTCCTCATACGATTCGAACCCGCCGTTCAGGGAGTATCATGAAACGCATGAACATCGTCTCTCGTCACTCAATAACCTACGCACTTGCCGGCATTCTCTTCTTGGCGGGATGCGGCCAGTCCGCCCCCGTCGACACCACACCGGAAGCCCCTGCCACCGAATCGGTCACGCAACCCGCGGAGGTAGCACAGCCAACCGTCAGCTACCTTGGCCCCGAGGGCACCTACACCCAGGAGGCCTGCACCCTGTTCTTTAACGGCGAAGGCACCTACCTGCCCCAAGCCGACGTCAGCGCCTCCGTACAGGCAGTGGTTGACGGCACCAGCACCTACGCCGTCATTCCGCAGGAGAACACCATCGGCGGCCCCGTTGCCGAGTACCTCGACGAAGTCATCTCGCATGAGGGTCTGTCCGTTGTGGGTGAGGTCGAGCTGCCCATCAACCAGAACCTGCTGGCAAAGCCCGGCACGCAGCTTGCCGACATCAAACGCGTCTACTCGCACAAGCAGGGTTTGGCCCAGGGCAAGGCGTGGCTGGCAGAAAACCTGCCTAACGCCGAGCTCGTTGAGGTGTCGAGCACCGCTGAGGGTGCCCGCATGGCAGCCGAGGAACAGGACGAGCCCTGTGCGGCAATCGGCGCCGCAGCGGCGGCGGACGTCTATGGCCTTGAGGTTCTTGCCCCTGGCATCCAGATGAGCGACACTAACAAGACCCGCTTCTACGTGCTCTCGCTCGAGGAGCCCGCGCGCGAGGCCTCGGATCGCATGGCCTTTGTGGCCACGGGTGCGGCCGAGGGGCTGCCCAAGCTCCTTACGGCCATCGATGAGCAGGGGCTGACCATCGTGGCCCTTCACGACCGTCCTCAGAAAACCGAACTCGGCCACTACGCCTTCCTCATCGAATGCACGGGCGGTGGCTATGAGCAGTTCGCAGCACTTGAGGGCAGCGACGCCTTCAGCCTGCGCTACCTGGGCAGCTTCCCGGTACAGCAGCCCCAGGCGGAGGCACAGGAGGCCGAAGCAGAGCAACAGCTCGATCAGGCCGCGTAGGTAACGACCATGGCTCCATCGTATCGCGGCGCATACAAGCCTGAAGACGCCCTTATTGCCTCGGTCAAAGAGGGTGCTGCTCTGCAAAGCACCTACGAGCGCGGCATTCGCATCGTACGAAATCACGACGTGATCAGCTGCTCCTCAGCCCTTGAGGGAGCCTCCATCAAGCTCACGGGCAAGGTGGCAGGCAGCTACGGTAGTTATGTCGTGGGCGCTACGATCAATTTTGAGCAATCCGCCGTCACGCATCACAGCTGCACGTGTCCGGCGCATGCAAAGTATGACGGCATGTGTAAGCACGTGGTGGCTCTCGCACTCAATGCCCTTGCTTGGGTCGACATTGGCCCCATCAACAAGAATGACGCCACGCCCCTCTCCCACTCTTCGGCTAAAACAGACGCGAGCAGCGCCACTCCTCGACAGCCCAAGCCCGCCAAACGTCCAGCCCCTTTGCCTCCCACAAGTGCCACCATAACGGATTACCTCAGTGCGCATGCCCAGCGGCTGGCCGATGATACCAGTCGTCTGGCACTCAACGCGCCTGAGGCAGAACAGGTCGCAGACCTCCCGCCCGTAGAGCTGGAGTGCCTCATCCAGTCTGCCGGGGCCGCCTGGCGTTACACGTGGGCTGACGACACCTGGTCGCTGGGGCTGCGCATCACCCGCGGCAAGGCCTCCTATGTGGTTAAGGACATCCACGAGCTGGTAAGCGCTTGGCAGACGGGCGCCGTCGTTACCTATGGTAAGAACCTCGCTTTTGCACATCACCAGTCAGCATTTTCAGAGCGTGCCAACAGATTGCTTGAGCACATTTCTGGAGTGGTGGAGTCGCAACGGTCGCTTTACATGGCACAGGAGCATCGCTCATACAGTTACCGATCCTACGAATACCAGAACCGCATGAGCGCCAAGGCGCTTCCCCTTTCAACCAAACAGCTGCTAGACGTCCTGCGCATTATGCTTGGCGCAAAAGTCGTGCTCGAAACCAGCCAGTACGTGCCGCGAAGGGGCGAGGTCAAAAGCAAGCGGACACTAGACGTGGTTGAAGGCAATCCCGAGCTACGCGCCAGCCTCACCCCCACCCACGACAACCAGCTATGGGAGCTGAGGCTTGAGCCGTCGGGGATGACCTGCATAGGCGACGAGCGTGAGCTTGCCCTTGGATACGACAAGAAGCTCTATCTCTGTAGCCCAACCTTCACCCACGATTTGGGGCTTCTACTCGCCAGCCTCCTGCCCATGGACGGCCCCGCTTATATCCGACAGAAAGACATGCCGGGGTTCTGCGCAGCCACCCTGCCAGCCCTGAGGCGCCACGCCAACCTAGCCGCGCCGGACGAGGTTGCCAACCTCATGCCACCCGAACCAGAGCTCACCTTCCGCATTGCGCTGGCTCAAGGGTGCATAGTCTGCACCCCCAGTGTTGGCTATGACAACGTGACCATCCCGCTGTTTGCCGAAGTCTACGACAAGGGACCCGTCCGCAACGTGCAGAAGGAGACAGCCGCCCAGCAACTCGTGCGGGCGCTCTTTCCCAATGGCTACCACCGCACTCCCAACTATGGTGCTCCCCACAAGGGCAAGCAGCCCGGGGGCTTGGGCCTGCGGACCCCCAATTACTATCAGCCTAACCCCTCGTGGCAAGACACAAGCGACCCTTGGTTCGATAAGGATGACGACGAGGCCTATTACCTGCTGTTCTCCGAGGGTTTGACCCTTCTGTCGCAACTAGGCGAGGTGTATCTCGACGAGCGCCTGAGCCACGTGGGCGTACGTCAGGCCCCTTCCGTTACGGTCGAAGCCTCGGTGGCGGGAGGCTTGCTTGACCTTGCGGTGACCTCGGAGGATATGGACGCCCACGAGCTGATGGCGTATCTCGCCTCATACCGCAGCCATCGGCGCTATGTGCGCCTGGACAATGGCGATATCGTGCGCTTGGACGGTTCCATACAGGCAGTAGCCGACCTTGCCGATGGCTTGGGCGTTAGCGAGCAGGAGCTGGTAGAGGGCATGGACGGTCTGCCCACCAACCGCACGCTTTTCGTTGACGCTATGCTCAAGCGCGCCGACGGCGTTCAGTTCAGCCGCAACGCCGGCTTCAGGCAGATTGTGCGCGACTTTGAGACCATTGCCGACGCCGACTTTACGGTTCCTACCAGCGTGCAGGCCAAACTGCGCCCCTATCAGCAGGAGGGTTTCCGCTGGCTTTGCACACTGGGAAAGACAGGTTTCGGCGGCATCCTTGCCGACGACATGGGCTTGGGCAAAACGCTGCAGGCCATCGCCTACCTCGCGCACGCCCGTGCCGAAGGAGAGGCCCGGCCATCGCTGGTGGTGTGCCCCGCGTCACTGGTGTACAACTGGCAAGCCGAATTCGAGCGCTTCTGTCCCAGTCTCGAGGTTGCCGTGGTCGCCGGCACAAAACGGGCACGAAACGCAGCCATTGACGCAGCATCAGATTATGCGGTGCTTGTCACTTCGTATGATTTGATGAAACGCGACACGAAGGCCTATGTGGAGCAGGACTTCCACTGCGTGATCCTCGACGAAGCCCAGTACATCAAAAATGCCACCACGCAGGTTGCGCGTGCAGCCAAGCAGCTTCCCGCCCACGTGCACCTTGCGCTTACCGGCACACCCATTGAGAACCGACTTTCCGAGCTGTGGAGCATCTTCGACTTCCTGATGCCCGGCGTTCTGGGGAAGCGCGACTCGTTCACCAAGCGCTTCTCCACGCCTATCGGCAACGGTGACGAGGCCAGTGCGCTGCGCCTACAGCGCCTCGTGGGACCCTTCATCCTGCGCCGCCTGAAGCGCGACGTCCTGCGTGACCTGCCCGACAAGAACGAGAGTGTGGTTACCACCTCACTCGAAGGCGAGCAGGCAAAGCTCTATCGCGCAAGCGCCCAACGCCTGCGCATGCAGGTAGAGCACCAGTTGCCTGAGGAGTTCGCCGGAATGCGCTTGCAGATACTGGCGGAGCTGACCAAACTCAGGCAGATCTGCTGCGATCCGCACATTGCCTTCGAGAACTACCAAGGCGAGTCAGCCAAGCTTGACACCTGCATGGAGCTGGTTTCCGGCGCCTTGGATGGCGGCCACCGGATGCTTATCTTCTCGCAGTTCACCAGCATGCTCGACCGAATCTCCGATCGCTTGGACGCAATAGGTATCGAACACCTCATCCTGACCGGCACCACTTCGAAGGAGGCGCGAGCCCGTCTGGTGGAGCGCTTCCAAGCCGGAGAGGCCCCCGTATTCCTCATCTCTCTCAAGGCAGGCGGCGTGGGACTCAACCTAACCGCCGCCGACATCGTGGTGCACTTTGATCCATGGTGGAACGTGGCAGCCGAAGACCAGGCCACCGACCGCGCCCATCGCATCGGACAAACCCGTGACGTCAGCGTTTTCAAGCTGGTAGCCAAGGACACCATTGAGGAAAAGATCATAGAGATGCAGCAGGCAAAGCGCGCACTTGCCGACGCCGTCATCGGTGGCGAGGCCATGGCAAGCGCAAGCATAACCCGCGATGACATTCTGGCTCTACTGGAAGGGTAATCACGCAAAACTGGCAAAATATTTGAGATTTGCGAGTCACGCTCTTCCCCCGGGCATGAGGACATAATTATTACTTGATGCTTATCACATTAACTGCTGGTAGTAGCCGGTAGTCAATTTGCACCATGCTTCGTGAAGGAAGCGATTCTTCACGTTAAGCAGATTTTGGCTCACATTTCGCCAATATTTTGCCATTTTGATAGCATATGCTCACCAGCCATCTTCAGATTGGGACCACATGACCATATATGTTCAAGGTGCATCTGCCCTCGCTCACTATCGAAGCCCTGACGCGCTTAGCGGCGTCGAACTGTGTCCTCGCTCGGTCCAGACACTCAAAAACGCCACCTCTTCGTTCAACGCAATAGCGGGCACAAGTATATGGCGCCTCGGTATTGGGGAGCCAACCGAAGACCGCCCGCTCGAGGTGCTCGTTTCCAGCCCCAGCAAACGGAGCCGTGCTCGGTCGGTGCGCCCGAGAGTGTGGACACACGAAGTCCCCCGTACGGCGTTCAGACGCGTCAGCAAGGACATATATGTGAGCTCACCCGAGTTCGTCTTTCTCCAGATGGCTACAAAGCTCACCTTGCCTCAGCTTGCAGCTCTAGGTATGGAGCTCTGCGGTACATACCGCCGCAACATGGACGCTGCCTTCCTTGGTACGGGCGAGACGAGCTTCATAACCGTCTACCAGCTGCCAGCGCTCACTACCCCAAAGAGGTTGCAGGGCTTTGTTGCATCGATGAAGTCAGCGCCGGGACAGACGCGAGCACTTAAGGCACTCGAATACGTTTTGCCCAACTCAGCCTCACCCGTCGAGACAGCCATCGTACTGCTCCTCTGTCTCCCACGAAGACTCGGGGGCTATGCACTCCCTTTGCCAACGCTAAACCCACCCATCGCGTTCTCTAAATCTGGTCGTAAATACACGCTGCGTAATTCGGCAAAACCTGACCTTTACTGGGAGTACGCCCGCATAGACCTTGAATACAACAGCGACGAATTCCACACCGAAAAGCAGCGTGCCGTGGACTCCATGCGACGCAAAGCTCTCGAGCGGATGAACGTTGAGGTCATTGAACTCACGGCTAACGAGCTCTACTCAACGAGCCTTTTCCATGCAACCGCCTTGCGCATTGCAAGCCGCTTCAGAAGACGTATTCGATCCGAGGCTGAACGAGGTTTTGCTGAGAAGCGCAAGGCGTTACGCGAAGAGCTCCTTGTTAGCCAGGCACCTCTCGGCGCCAGCGAAGAGTTGGGTGGCCTAGACAAACTGACCTCAGTCGAGGGCCAAATGGATAGCTCCATCTCAGTTTGGCTGGATGACCTCCCTTACGACAATCCGGACCCCAACGATTCGTGGGAAGCCGATGGCGTGTGGATGGTTGAAGACCTCAATTTGGAAGACACGGACCTTCACGTATATGGTTCGAGTGGGCAAGTGGTTAGCTAGTCTTACAAAAGTGGCAAAATTTTGACGATTTGCGAGTCGCTTTCCATGGACACGCTTCCCCTGCTTTCGCCACGTCAAATTGGCGCTAACCAATCCAGTGGTCAACGTCATTGTGCGTCAAGTTATAATGCAGGCTGATTGCCATTCGCTAGCTTCATTTCATAATTAGGCTCACATTTCTCCGATATTTTACCAATTTCTCGGACTTTGCGAACCACGCCCCGACAGGAAGGGCCTGCCGGGGCGTGTGAATGGCCTTTTGGGGGTGTAGCCGTGCAGCCTACGCTGCCTCTTCCTCGGCTGGCCTGTCAAACCGGCTCGGCACACCGCGGCCAATGCCAGGGTAGTCCTGCTTGCGCCCCTGTTTGGACACGATGCGCACAACCTCGCCCACCGCCGTAAGCGCAATCACGCCCACCAGCATGGGAAGCTTGCCCATCTCGTCGGGGCTGCCGTTGAGCGGGACGATGGTCGCGATGATGGAGAGCACGAGCTCTATAGCCGGAATGGTGAGCATCACATCGAGCACCTTGCCCTCGAATGGCGCCCGGTACACGCGCTCGCGAGCACCGTCACGCTTGCGGAGCTGCAGAAACGCCGGGAACATGGGAATGTAGCTCATAAGCAGGAACACCACGTTCATGGAGAAGAAGATCCAGAAGATGGGTGCGTCCTCGCCCAGCACCAGCTGCAGTAGGATGACTGCCGTGGCCACAACGCCCGTGCAGATGGCAGAGCCGTTAGGCATACCGGTCTTCTTGTTTACGTATGCAAAGGGCTTGAGCATGTTGCCTTGCTTGGCGCCATAACTGGCCACCATGTTGATGCCAAACGACCAGCTGGTCATGTTGGCAAACAGCGTCAGCAGGAAGACAAAGGCCACAATCTGGGTAAGCGGCGCATGAGTCCCCAACATGGTGGCAACGGCGTCCACTATACCGGAGTCGAGCGAGAGATCCTTGAGCGGAATGGCCGCGCCAATGCCAAAGCCGCAGAACACGTAGATGGCCACAATGGCAATGCCGCCCACCACCAGTGCCTTGGGAATGTCGCGCCGCGGGTCTTTCATCGAGCTGGTGAAGGTTGCAATGACTTCGAAGCCCATGAAGTTGAACAGGATGATCGAGAGGTACGTGAGCGAATCAAGGCTGTCGAGCCGCGGCAGGAACGTCTCGAAGCTCATGTCGTTGGCAAAGCCATGGGTAACGCCAAACCAGATACCTACGCAACCAATGACGGCAGTGATGAACATCTTGATGGCCGCGCCGCCATTCATGATCCAGTCAGCCTCGGAGACCGGCGAAAACGCAAGGAACGTAACGCCCCATACGAAGGCAAGCTCGATGAGGATGGCCACCGGCAACGACAGCTGGATGCCCCAGATGTTGTTCATGACGGAGGGGAACATGCAGGCCAGCGAGCTCATCCACAGCGGGAAGTTGACCCAGTACCACCAGCTGACGCGCGCTGCCCACGTGTCGCCCAGGCCCTCGCGTACCCAGTCATAGAGGCCTCCGTCGGAGTCGTAGGTAGTGCCCAGCTCGGCCACAACCAGGCCGTAGGGCAAAAGGAAGGTGATGGTCAGGAAGGCCCACCAGAAGAACTGCACGTTACCCATGGCGGCGGCAGGCGCCACGGCCTCGATGGTAAAGGTAACGCAGATGACGGACAGCACCACGTCTATTAGGCGAAACTTCTTCTCAGCCATAGGGATGACTCCCTTCGGGTGTAGGAGAGGACGAGCCGACGGGCAGGCAGTCGGCCTCTCGGGGGAATGGTTTGTGAAGGCAGTTAAGCGGGCAGACCCTAATCGCCGCCCCTAAAAAGGGGAGCCGCTGGACACGTCCGGCGGCTCCCCGTGCGCCTATTTGGCGTCGCTGGCAGGCTCCTGCTGCGTGATGCAGTGGATGTTGCCGCCTCCAAAGACAACCTGCTCGGTGGTCTTGACGCCCACAACCTTGAAGGCGCCCTCGCCCCAGGTCTCGTCGTAAATCTTCTGGAGCGTCTCAACGGCCAGGTCGTCGTTCTCGTCGCCGTACTGCGGGGTGATGATACCGCCGTTGGTCACCAGATAGTTCATGTAGGAGGCAATCAGCGGCTCGTCGGCCACGCGCGGCTCGGCGTTCTCGTCGATGTCGATGGAATCGCAGGAGGCCTGGTCCATGTAGACCGGGTTCACCGGCATGGGGAGCTTGTAGACCTTGAGCTTGCGGCCCTTGGCGTCGGTGGCGTTGGAGAGGGTCTCATAGGCCTCATGGCACTGGCGGTAGAAGGGGTAGTCGGGGTCGTCGGACCAGATGCAGGCCATGACACCAGGGGCGATGAAGGTCGCGACGTCGTCGATGTGGCCGTTGGTCTCGGAGGGGTCGATGCCCTCCTTGACCCAGATGACCTTCTCCACACCCAGGTACTGCTTGAGGTGCTCGGTCATGTACGCGCGCAGCTCCTCGGTCCAGGGCTCAAACTTGCGACCATAGCTGGGCCAGATGTTGTCCTCATCCTCGTCCTCAAGCACGGCGGAGCAGGTGCGGCCCGACGAGAGCAGGCACTGGTCGGTCACGACGACGGTGCCCTCGCCGTCAACGGTGATGGAGCCGCCCTCGAGGATCATGTCGTCGGGACGGTAGCGGACGACCTCGGAGAGCTCGCACATCTTGAGGGCAATCTGCTCGTCCTTGTCCCAGGGGAAGTACAGGCCGTCGACCATGCCGCCATAGGCATTGAAGTGCCAGTGCACGGCGCGCTTGTTGCCCTCGCCGTCCACGACGTAGGTGGCACCGGTGTCGCGGAACCAGGCATCGTCGGTGGTCATCTCGATGACATGCACGTTCTCGCAGTCCTCAAAGACAGCCTTGCAGTTGGCGTAGTCGACCTGGTTGGCGCACATGTAGACCGGCGTGAACTCGGCGATGGTGCGGGCGACGTGCTCGTACTGCTTCTGGGCCGGCTTGGCGCCATGGGCCCAGGTGTCGGTGCGGTGAGGCCAGCCCATCCACACGCGCTTCTGCTTGGCCCACTCAGCGGGCATGTAGAAACCGTCGGCCAACGGCGTGGACTCGGACTCAGTGATGGTACGCATTTCAATCCTCCTAAGAGTTGCATCGATTCGTGGGACGATTTCAAAGGGGTATTGCCCTTTTGAAATCGCTGGGGTGTTTGCTACTCCTGCTCGGCGGCTGCCTCCTCGGCCAACCGCTGGGCGGCAAGCTCAGGGGTGAGGCCGGTGTACTCGACCTCGCGGTCCTTGGCGCTCACGATACGCATGACCTCGCCCAGAACCAGGAAGAAGATGAAGCCCACAATCATGGGAAGCTTGTCGGCAACCTCTGCTCCAGAGAGTGGCACAAGGGTGGCAATGACGGTCAGCACGAGCTCGATCATCGGAACGAACAGCGCAACCTTCATCATGGTGCCCTTGAAGGGGAACTCATAGATGCGCTCGCGGTTAGGATCGACCTGGCGCAGCTTGAGGAAGGCCGGGAACATGGGGATGTAGGTAAGCAGCAGGAAGACCACGGACAGGCCGAAGAGCATCCAGAAAATGTTGTTGGCAATGGACTCATTGGGGATGATCTGGATGCACAGGATGAGGGAGGCCACCACGCCGTTGATGATGGCGGCGTTGTCGGGCATGCCGGTCTTGGGGTTGAGCTTGCCGAAGGCCTTGGGCATGTTGCCGGTCTTTGCGGCATAGGCAGCCACAGAGTTGACGCCGAAGGACCAGGAGGCCATGTTGGCGAACATGGTGATGAGGAACAGGACGGCCACAAGCTTGAAGAGGGGGCCGTTGCCCACCATGGTCTCCAGTGCCACGACCATGCCGAAGTCGGGGTCAATCTGGTCTGCCGGAATAGCAGCGCCAATGCCGAAGGAGGTGAACAGGTAGATGATGGCGATAGCCATGCCGCCCATGATGACCGCGCGCGGAATCTCGCACTTGGGGTCGTTTATGTCGTCTGCCATGGTGCAGATGACCTCGAAGCCCATGAAGTTGAAGATGATGATGGAGAGGTACCCCAGGGCACCGACGTTGGAGAGGTCGGGCAGGAAGGTGTGGGGGCTCATGTCGGAAGCAAAGCCGTTCTTGCTGGCGTACCAGATGCCGACGCAGCCCACGAGCACGGCCACGGCCACCTTGATAATGGCGCCGCCGTTGAGCACCCACTCGGAGTCGGCCACCGGCGAGAAGGCCATGAACGTGACGATCCAGGTAAAGGCGAGCTCGATACCGAGGGTGACCCAGATGTTGGCCTCGAAGTCGATTGTGTAGCCCGAAATCATGGTCATGATGAAGGGGAACAGCGTGGCCAGCGAGGCAATCCAGAACGGGTAGTTGACCCAGTAATAGTACGCAGCGCGTGCGGCCCACTTGTCGCCCAGGCCGTCGCGGATCCAGTCGATGATGCCGCCGTCGCTCTCATAGGCGGTGCCCAGCTCTGCCACAGCCAGGCCGTAGGGCACAAGGAAGGTGATGATAAGGAAGATCCACCAGAAGAACTGCTGGTTACCAATGGCGGCGGCGGGAGCTGCGGCTTCGCACACAAAGACGACGCAGATGACCGTCGAGATGATGGTAAAGAACGAGAGTCCTTTCTTCTTTTCAGCCATGTCTGGCTCCCAACTTGCTTCTGCGGGGAATGGGTGGAACCCGGCGGCGGGAAGCAGCCACCGCCGGGTCATGAGGCAAAAACTAGGCCTGGAGCTCGGTGCCGAAGACCTTGCGCTCCTCGGGGAGCGCCCACATGCAGGACGCCGTCGGGGATGGTACGGCCCCTGGGGCCAAACTGCACGAAGTCCATACCCATGATGGAGCAGATGAGCATCAGCGAGACGCACACCTGGGTGGCACCACCGAATTGCCCGCAAAACGAACGTGGCCCCCAAGGCTTGCTGCTTGAGGGCCACGTGTCTTTGCTGTATGTAGTGTGCTGGAGAGTTAGCAGGCAGCGATGGTTACCTGGGTGATTGCATTGCTCTCGAGCGAGACCTCAACCTGGTAGTTCGCGCCATTGAGGGTGGTAAGGATGCTCACCTTGGCGTCCGTCTTGTTGATGGTGCGTACGTAGGTGTACGGGTCGGTGACACCGGCGTACTTGAGCGCCTGAGTGAGAAGGTCGGTGCCGACCTTGACGGTAGCAGCGTCTTCCTTCTGGGCCTGAGCTGCGTCCTTGGGCTGCTCGTCGGCCTGGGGCTGATCAGCCTGCTCGCCAGACTGGTTCTGGTCGTCGTTCTGGTTCTGATCGTCCGTTAGGTTCTGGTCGTCCGTTAGGTTCTGGTCGTCCGTCTGGTTCTGGTCGTCGGCCTGGTTCTGGTCGTCAGACTTGCCCTCGTCCTGGCCCTGGCCGTACTCCTCCTCCATCTTGCGGAGGTTCTCCTTGTCGGCCTCCCAGCGGTCGCACAGGGCCTTGCGCTCGGCCTCAGCCTGCTTCGCAGCCTCTTCCTCAGCCTCGCGCTGCGCCTTCTCCTCGGCCTCGCGCTGCGCCTGCTCCTCGGCCTCGCGCTGCGCCTGCTCCTCGGCCTCCTTCTTGGCCTTAGCTTCCGCCTCAGCTTTTGCCTTCTCCTCAGCTTCCTTCTTGGCCTTAGCTTCTGCCTCGGCCTTAGCCTTTGCTTCCGCCTCAGCCTTGGCCTTCTGCTCGGCCTCCTTCTTGGCCTTGGCTTCTGCCTCGCGCTTCGCCTTAGCCTCTGCGGCCTTCTTCTGCTCGGCTTCGCGGTTCGCCTTCGCCTCAGCCTCACGCTTCGCCTTCTGCTCGGCGGCCTTCTTGGCCTCCGCCTCGCGCTTCGCCTTCTGCTCGGCGGTCTTCTTGGCCTGGTTCTGGGCTTTGGCCTTCTGCGTGGCAGTCTGGCCCTGCGTGGAAGCCTGACCCTGTGCCTGGCTCTGCGTAGCCGCGGACGGCTTAGCGGTCGTGCTGGTCTCGGACGGCTTTGCGGTCTCCACCACCGGCGCGTCGGTAGCAGCAGCCTCGGTCGTCACGGCCGCCGGCTGGGAAGCCGGCACAACCGGAGCGGGCTTCGGCGCATTGAAGACCACCACGCCGGCAAGGGCAAGCGCGACGGCGAACGCGGCGCCACCCAGCAGAATCGGCGTGCGCTTGGCCGCACGCGCGCTACCCGTCGAAGGGTAGAGAGAATGGGAATCGTCGGTACCAGTGAACCCGTAGTGAATGTAATCGGCCTTATCGGGGCTCTGGACGGACTCGTTGATCTCGTTGTTATGCTTAGCACTCATTGTCATATCCTCCTTGCGCATCTGGTAGTCAGGTATTCATACGCAAGGATGAAACGCTTGTCTCAAACTTTTTCGAAATTGCGGCACACGCGCCCGGTGCACGCACGAAGTCAGTAAAAAGCGGACCGGCTTGTACACCGGTCCGCCTCGCTAGTCTCTGTCGGCCACGCGCGTTACTGAATCATCGCGTGGATGTCCTGCAGGGCATTGACGTCCGAGCCCTCCTGGCTGCGCATCTGCGCCACGCCAATTGCCGCCGCACGCGCCGCTTCCATCGTCATCATGAACGGGATGTGTGCACGGATGGACTCCTTACGGATGAAGGATCCATCGGTGGCGGATCCACCGTCACCCTGCGGCGTGTTGATGATGAGGTCAATCTGGCCGTTCTTGATGGCGTCGGTGATATTGGGACGGCCTTCGCGCTGCTTGAATATGACCGTTGCGGGAATGTCGTGCTCGGCGAGGTAGGCCGCCGTGCCGCGCGTAGCGATAATCTGGAAGCCAGCATCGATGTAGCGCTGCGCGACCTCCACCAGCTCGTCCTTGTTCTTGTCGGCGACCGACATCAGCACATTGCCAGCGTTGGCCAGCGGCATGCCCGTTGCCTCCTGCGACTTGACGAACGCCTCGCCAAAGGTGGGCGCCAAGCCCAGCACCTCGCCCGTCGAGCGCATCTCGGGGCCAAGGACAGGGTCGACCTCGGGGAACATCGAGAAGGGCAGCACGGCCTCCTTCACGCCATAGAAGGCATACTTGGCCTCCTTGAGGCTGGGAACGGGCGAGGGCCGCCCGGTCAGCTCGCCAGTGATGGCGTCCGTGGCAATCTGCACCATCTGGATACCGCAGACCTTGGACACCAGCGGCACCGTACGGCTGGCACGCGGGTTGGCCTCGATGCAGTACACCACGTCGTTCTCGATGGCGTACTGGATGTTCATCAGGCCCACCACGTGCATCTCCTCGGCAATGCGGCGCGTGTATTCCTTGATGAGCGCGAGGTTCTCGTCGGAGATCGTCACGCTGGGCAGCACGCAGGCCGAGTCGCCCGAGTGCACGCCTGCCAGCTCGACGTGCTCCATGACTGCTGGCACGTAGGCGTTGCGCCCGTCACAGATGGCATCCGCCTCGCACTCCAGCGCATGCTGTAGGTAGCGGTCGATGAGGATTGGCCTGTCGGGCGTGACGCCAATGGCAGCCGCCATGTAGGCGGTCATGTGGTTGTCGTCGTAGACGACCTCCATGCCGCGGCCGCCCAGCACGTAGCTCGGGCGCACCATGACGGGGTAGCCAATCTCGTGCGCAGCCTCAAGGGCCTCATCCACCGTGACGGCCATGGCTGCCTCGGGCATGGGCACGCCCAGCTTGTCCATGGTTGCGCGGAACTCGTCGCGGTCCTCGGCGAGGTCGATAATCTCGGGCGAGGTGCCCAGGATGCGGCAACCCGCAGCCTTCAGCTCGCTGGCAATGTTGAGCGGCGTCTGACCGCCAAACTGCACGATCATGCCCAGCGGCTGTTCCTTCTGGTAGATGGCCAGCACGTCCTCGGTGGTCAGCGGCTCGAAGTAGAGCTTGTCGGAAGTGTCGTAGTCGGTGGAGACCGTCTCGGGGTTGCAGTTGACGATGATCGTCTTGAAGCCAAGCTTGCGCAGGGCCTGCGCCGCATGCACCGAGCAGTAGTCAAACTCAATGCCCTGGCCAATGCGGTTAGGACCGCCGCCCAGAATCATGATCTTGTTGCCCTCGAGCGGCTCGCTGGCATCCGGCGCGTTGTAGGTGCTGTAGTAGTAGGCGCTGTCGGGCGTGGACGACACGTGCACCTTGTCCCAGCCCTCAACGACGCCCATGCCACTGCGCTGCTCGCGGATGTCGGCCTCGGCAAGGCCGGTGATCTGCGCAAGGTAGCGGTCGGCAAAGCCGTCGCGCTTGGCCTGCGCCAGCATGTCGTCCGGCAGCATCTGGCCGGGGTTGGCGGCCGCCCAAGCAAGAATCTCCTCTTCCTCGGCCACCAGCTCGGCCATCTCCTGCAAAAACTCCTGCTTGATGTGGGTCAGCGCAAACAGCTGGTCCACCGTGGCACCCTTGCGCAAGGCCTCATACAGCTGGAACTGGCGCTCGCTCGTAGGCGTGGAGATGAGGTCGATGAGCTGGCCCAGCGACATCTCATTGAAGTCCTTGGCAAAGCCTAGGCCAAAGCGTCCCTGCTCAAGCGAGCGAATGGCCTTCTGGAAGGCCTCCTTGTAGGTCTTGCCGATGGACATGACCTCGCCCACCGCGCGCATCTGCGTGCCCAGCTTGTCCTCGATGCTCTTGAACTTCTCGAAGGCCCAGCGCGCGAACTTGACGACCACGTAGTCGCCGTCGGGATGATACTGGTCGAGCGTGCCCCACTTGCCGCAGGGGATCTCGTCCAGCGTCAGGCCGCTGGCCAGCATGGCGCTGACCAGGGCGATGGGGAAGCCCGTGGCCTTGGAGGCCAGCGCCGACGAACGCGACGTACGCGGGTTGATCTCGATGATGATGTCGCGGTCGTTCACCGGGTCGTGGGCCCACTGCACGTTGGTGCCGCCGATGACCTTGACGGCGTCCACGATGCGGTAGCTCTTCTCCTGCAGGCGATCGATGGTCTCCTGCGCGATAGTCTGCATGGGAGCCACGCAGAACGAGTCACCCGTGTGGATGCCCATGGGGTCGATATTCTCAATGGTGCATACGGTGATCATCTTGCCGTTGGCATCGCGGACCACCTCAAACTCGAGCTCCTCCCAGCCAAGGACGGACTCCTCGACCAGCACCTCGTGCACGGGGCTTGCCGCCAGGCCACGCGCCACCACGCGACGCAGCTCTTCGACGTTGTACACCAGGCCGCCGCCCGTGCCGCCCATGGTGTAGGCAGGACGCAGCACGCACGGGTAGCCCAGCTCGCGGGCAATCTCCACGGCCTCTTCCACCGTGTAGGCCACCTTGCTGCGGGCCATCTCGATGCCAAGGTCGTTCATAAGCTCCTTGAAGGCCTCGCGGTCTTCGCCGCGCTCGATGGCATCTACCTGCACGCCGATGACCTTGACGCCGTACTTCTCAAGCACGCCGGTCTTGGAGAGCTCGCTGGAAAGGTTAAGCGCCGACTGGCCGCCCAGGTTGGGCAGGATGGCATCGGGGCGCTCCTTGGCAATGATGGCCTCGAGGCGGTCGATGTTCAGGGGCTCGATGTAGGTGCGGTCGGCCGTGCCCGGGTCGGTCATGATGGTTGCGGGGTTGGAGTTGACCAGCACGATCTCGTAGCCCAGGTTTCGCAGGGCCTTGCACGCCTGCGTTCCGGAATAGTCAAACTCGCAGGCCTGGCCAATGATAATGGGGCCAGAACCGATGATGAGTACCTTATGGATGTCGGTGCGCTTGGGCATGAGTAGGCTCCTTATCTCTCGTACCAACAGACGCTTGGCGCATAAGGGGCCTTTGAAAACCCTTGTCGATAATATCCATAACTGGTCAACTCAATGAACATTGCAACCTAACTGCAATAGATGCAACATTAACGCATAACATTTGCTCAAATATTCCCCACAAACTGGGATTGTGGCACAGGGGAAGGCGAGGGACGTCTGGCACAGCACAAGACCCACGCCCCTGTGCGCAACGCAAGACCAAAGTGGCACTTTGCCCGATGGCATAGCATTTACAGACACAAAAAAGGGCCCCGGACGAATCCGGGGCCCTTGGCCTTAGCCGTTTAGAACGTACGCGTCAGCTTAGAGCTCGGCGTAGAGGTCCTGCAGCTTGACGAGGTGCTCGTAGCGTGCGATGGCAGCTTCCTCGTTGCGAGCGAAGAGCTCCTTGGCGCGCTCGGGGAACTCGCGGGTCAGGCGGTTGTAGCGAGCCTCGTTCATCAGGAAGTCCTGATAGCCGCCCGCCGGCGCCTTGCTGGTGAGCGTGAACTTCTTGCCCTTGGGAGCAGCCGGGTTGAAGGTGAAGAGGTTCCAGTAGCCGCACTCGACAGCCTTCTTCATCTCGGCCTGGCAGTTGGCCATGCCGCCCTTGATGGCGTGCATCTCGCAGGGGCTGTAGCCGATGATCAGGGACGGA
>CACXFC010000233.1 GCA_902766835.1 uncultured Coriobacteriaceae bacterium
CCGCTCGGCGGGGACACGCCGGCGGGGCCGCGGTGTGCTATCCACCAAAAGTTTCGAAGAGCCCAAAAAAGGGCGTGTCCCTTAATTGCCCCCAGCGCACGTTATACCTGCTGGAAGAACTCGCGCAGCTCGCTTGGGGTGTGCAGCACGCGCTCGACGCCTCCGGTGAGCATGAGGTTGTCGGCTCCGTCAAGCACCGTGCGCACGTCGGTCTTGTAGCCCACGCAGCGCTTGCCGAGCGCGCAGCAGTATCCCAGGGCAAAGCTTGCGCCCTCGTCGGGCACGCGGCCATCCATGAGGTAGAGGAACACATCGCAGTGGCGGAGGTTCTCGCAGTCGAGCCTGAAGAGATAGGTGTGCTTGTCCACGCCGTCGATGGTGTCGGGCAGGTCGGTCACGCGACCACCGTCGCGCTGGGGCAGGTAGGTGTCGTGCCCGCAGGAACGCACGATTGCGTCTACCTGTTCGTTGAAGGCGCGCTCTCCGTCAGAAAACAGAGGTCCCGCAATGTATACCAGCATGTTCTTCTCCTAAGGTAGAGCAACTCTTGATGAACTATAGAACAAAACGAAGGCCTGAGCGAAGGGGTGTGACATGGTCGGGTAGCTGCTGCGATAAGAGTTCGATGGCATGCGCGCCCGTGCAATGGCCGGTGTACAGTCGGCCGATGTTCGCCTCGCTTATGGCGTGTGCCACACTCAGGATCTCGTCGTCGCCTGAATGCACCAGATGAAGGCCACCCACGTAAGCGGCTATGGACCGACCAGGGAAGGCTTTCCGCACCTCGTTCACGATGATGGGTAGTCCCGCATGCGAGCAGCTGTTGAAGATGGCGAGCGGCGCATCGGGGCTTTCACCCAGTTCGAAGACTAGGCTCAGCTCGTGTGCGAAGTCGTCTGGACGCCAAGTGTCACCCTCGTGCAGGAGCATACCCGCAGCAGAGCCCGCAGCTTCGAGCCCGGGCGTGGTGTGAGGCACCAGATGCACGCCCGGTGCGATGGTGGTCACGCGGTTGGCGGGGGCGGGGGAGAGACGCTCGGCAAAGTGAGCCAGCAAACCTTGCTTGATGCCTATGTAGTGAGCCTCGGTTGTGCCAGCCTTGGTGGACCAGCAGCCCTCTCCGCAGGCCTCGCTCAAGTGCAGCGGTGCGTGGCCATTTGCTGCAAAGAACGCTTCCATCCCGTCGGCGTGGTCGTAGTGAGCATGTGAGAGTACGGCCACATCCACCTGGGCGAGGTCGATGCCCAGCGCATCAGCGTTGCGCGCGAAGGCATCGGACTGGCCAAAGTCAAGAAGGATGCGCTGGTCAGCATAGGCAAGATGTACCGAAAGGCCATGCTCGCCCAGCAGTCCCTCGGAAGGGCTGTTTTCCACCAACACGGTTGCAACGAGCTTGTCTGTCATGAACTCTCCTAGCACCGAGTCTATGGGGCAATCAGGGGACACGCCCTTTTTTGCCCCGCGGGGCAAAAAAGGGCGTGTCCCCTGATTGCCCCCAGCGCACGTACAAGCCTTATGGTAAACGAAGCGTGCTGCCCCCTTCGTATAAATATGCTAGTATAGCGTTAACGCGTTAACACCTATAACACAACAGGAGGAACCATGGCTACGGTCGTTGTGGCGGGGCGCGTGGATGAGGAAATCAAACGTAAGGTAGATCGCATTCTCGAGCGCTCGGGCAAGACAGCCGCAGACGTCATCAAAGACGTGTGGGTGAACATCTACCTCACGGGAGAGCTGCCCACCACGCAGCAACGGGAGGAAGAGCTCAAGGAGCAGCGCAGACGCTTTCAAGAGTTCATGGAATTCGTGAACTCAGCACCTCCGACGCCAGATTGGGCTATCAACCTGACTGACGAAGAGTGGCGTGACATGATGGTAGAGGACATGCTTGAGGAAGAGCGCCACTTTGTGGGAGGTGACCTGTATGTGCCGACTTCTGATTGATACGAACGTCATGCTGGATGCCGTTTTGTCCGGAAGGCCGGGAACCGATGCGGCACGTGAGGTCATCAATCTTTGCAACGGCAACGGAGAGCTTGGCATGGCGTGCGCGCTCTCGTTCAAGGATGTCTACTACATCACGACCAAGGTACACGGCGAGCCTTGGGCTCGTAACGCCGTGCGTAACCTCATGGGCCTGCTTGTTGTTGCGCCTGTGGATGCTGAGGTGCTGGATATGGCCATGCGCTCAAACGAGCCCGACTTTGAGGACGGAATCGTGCGTGCAGCCGCCGAACTGAACGGAGCGGACTTCATCATTACGCGCGACAAGGCCGCCTTTGCCAAGAGCAATGTGCGCGCTGTGAGTGCTTCCGAATACCTGGAAATAGCTTCATGAGAATTATGGGGCAAAAAAAGCGTGTCCCTTAATTGCCCTTCCACACTGTGGGCCTAGCTGAGGAAGGATTGCGTGCGGGGGTCGGGCCGCACGGCTAGGCCAATCTCGCCGGTGGAGAGCAGGGCCACCTTCGTGCCAACTTCGGGTACGAAGGTGTTGCGCGTGCCGGCAATGCCAAACATAAAGGGCCCCTCGTCGCCCTCGGCATACACCTCTGCCCGCTCTGGCACAACGCCCGCGATGCGCACTACCTCTACCGTGAGGTTCTCGTGCCTAAGGTATCCACGTAGCTCGCGGTTGCAGCCGTAGGCCTCGTCGTACCAGGTCTTGGCGCGCAAGCAAGCGAAGGGCATGAGTGCGCCGCAGATGGCCACGTAGGCAAGACACGACGCAACCGGTGCGGTGTTTACGAGGGTGAAGAGCGCACCGGTAAAATAGAGCACGCCCCCCAGCACCACCATACTTGCAACAGGCACGAATAACAGAAACATGACGGGTTCGAGTCCTTGATGGCGTGGCGTGAACATGACCAGCTCAGGGTTGTCCAAGAGAAGCTGCCGCTCCGCATCGGTTATGGGCCGCGTCATTGATGTCACCGTCTTACCTGTGTTGTGGTTTCTCCAGCCCCACTATACCAGTGGGGCTGGAGAAGCTCCTGTGGCATCTGCCAGACAACGGGTTGGGCTATTTGCGTTTTGGACGCTTTGCTACTTACTTGAAGCTGCTCATGAAGCGGTCGACGGCTGCGGCGCAGCGCTCGGGGTCGAGAGCGCAAGGTTGCAGTGCGGCGATGATCATCTCGGCGCACTTCTCGCGGCCCAGCGCCGAGCTGTCGAGGCACAGGTCGTAGCCGCGCTTGTCGCCCCAGGGGATGGCGGCCACGGCGTCGTGGTAGACGGAACGCTTCTGGTCTTGGGCGCACAGCTCTGCGTCAAGCTCCTCGCGGGTGGCGTCCTCGCCCAAAGGCACCGTGGGGTCAATGATGACACGCGGGTACTTGTCCTCCACGTTGGAACCGTAGAGCATGACGCGCAGCAGGTCATCGCGGTCGGCAAGAATGGTGGACGCCGCACGCTCGTGGATGAAGCAGGGGCCGGACTCGGCAGCCTTGCGCACGGCGCGGCTCAGAGCTTCGTGCACGCGCTGGAACTCGGGGTCTTGGGCCACCTCTTTGGGGTCGCGCCCCACCAGACGGTTGTCGAAGTCGTCGAGGTAGGCAGGGGTAAGCCAGTCCTCGTCCGCCAGTGCGCACAGCTCGCGGCTCTCATAGAGCTTGAGGCCCGTGGCGTCGCCCACAATGATGGAAATCCAACGACCCATGCTGCAATATTCCGAATCCATGACCACGATGCGATTGATGTCTGCCATGTCAGATCTTTCCTTTCAGTTGTTGTTGGTTGCCTTGAGGCAACGGAGAGTTGGGCATTCCAAATTTCGACGGGAGTTATCAGAGCTCTAGGCAGGCCCCGTTGGTGCGGCAAACCTGCTGGTACCAGGCGAAGCTGTCCTTCTTGATGCGGCGGAAGCTGCCCTTGCCCGCGTCGTCCACGTCCACGTAGATGAAACCGTAGCGCTTGGCCATCTCGCCGGTTGAGGCCGCAATGATGTCGATGGGACCCCAGCTGGTGTAGCCCATTACGTCCACGCCGTCTTCCTCGATGGCCAGACGCAGCTGCTCGATGTGCTTGCGCAGGTAGTCGATGCGATAGTTGTCGTGTATGCGCTCAACGCCGTCTTCCACCACAACTTCGTCGATGGCTCCGAGGCCATTCTCCACCACCATCACGGGCAGCTGATAGCGGTCGTAGAGTTCGTTCAGGAGGAAGCGCAGGCCCTGCGGGTCAACGCCCCAGCCCCAGGCGCTCTTCTCCAGATAGGGATTGTCGTAGCCGGTCTGGATGCCCTGCAGGCCCTTGAGGACGCCGCCGGTCTTCTGCCCGGTCACGTGAGTGAGATAGTAGGAGAAGCTCACGAAGTCCACGGTGCCCTCGCGCAGGATCTCTGCGTCGCCCGGCTCCTGCGGCAGCACAATGCCCTCGCGCTCAAACTGGCGCAGCTTGTAGCCGGGGTAGTACCCGCGACACATGACGTCGCAGTAGTACATCATCAGGTGCTCGAACTTCATGGTGCCGATGACGTCGGAGGGGTCGCAGGTAGCGGGGTAGGAGAGATGCCCGTTGTACATGAGGCCCACCTTGTTGGCGGGGTCAATCTCGTGGGCGAGCTTGACGGCCTGTGCCGAGGCCACAAACTCGTGGTAGGCGGCGCGCGCACGCACGGCCTCGTCGGTGGAATCGACGCCGGCGGCAACCCAGGGGTTGGTGCTCATGTTGTTGATCTCGTTGAAGGTGAGCCACAGATGGCAGCGGCCGCGATACCGCTCAAACAGGGTGCGGGCAAAGCGCACGAAGCAGTCGATCATCTCGCGGCTCTCCCAGCTGCCAAACTTGCGCACTAGTCCAAGCGGCGTCTCAAAGTGGGAGATGGTCACGAGCGGCTCGATTCCCCAACGCTCCAGCTCGTCGAAGAGACGGTCGTAGAAGGCGAGGCCGGCCTCGTTGGGCTTCAGCTCGTCTCCGTTGGGGAAGATGCGCGTCCAGTTGATGGAGAAGCGGTAGCACTTCCAGCCCATCTCACCGAAGAGCGCGATGTCTTCCTCCATGTGATGGTAGTGGTCGATGGCCACGTGGCTGGGGTAGTACAGGCTGGGGTCAACGCCGTCCTTGGTAACTTGGCGACGCTTGCCACGGCCGCCTACCGTCATGACATCCGCTGTGGAAAGTCCCTTGCCATCAATGTCGTAGGCTCCCTCGCACTGGTTGGCCGCCGTTGCGCCGCCCCACAGGAATCCCTCAGGAAATGCCATGCGCGCTCCTTTCCGATAAGCTCTGCTAAGGCCATTAAACGCCAGCTGCTTGCCTATTTGATGCGCGGTGTGACTTTTCAAACGGTGTTGCGGGAACTGGCTCAACAGGACGGCTGAACGCACAACACCGTTCGCCGCCTTGCTGGGCAGGCAACTAAGGGCGTGTCCCTTAGTGGTAGTGTCGAGAAAGTTGGTGTAACGGCCACTTCGTAGGGGTCAGGCCATCACCTCGAACCTTTGATCATCCCGTATCCTACGC
>CACXFC010000234.1 GCA_902766835.1 uncultured Coriobacteriaceae bacterium
CCAAACGATGGGGTGGGCGAAGGGACTCGAACCCTCGACCTCCGGGGCCACAACCCAGCGCTCTGCCAACTGAGCTACGCCCACCATTTGGTCACCTCGTGACGCGGCCAGACTATAATGCCCTAACCACATCAGGAATGCAAGGGGCAATTTACAATTTTTTTGCCCCTCCACGATTCCCGCTCAGTTGGCCTAGAACTCCACGGTGCGCGGCTCGGCCGTAAAGCTCGAGAACGTGGCCACGCCGTCCTCAATGTAGTAGACCACGGTGTTGCCGTCGCCAGCCGCATACATCCTCTTCAGGCTCTCATAGTCGTCAAGCATGGACTCCTGCGCCTCGATGCGCGGATCCTCCACCAGCTTGCCGCAGACGCGAATCCACGTGCCCTTATTGAAGGCGCAAATCTCGAACTTGGGGTTGGCCTCAAGCTGCTTGGAGACGTCCTTGACCTTGCCGGTCTGAATGTAGAGCTTGCCGTCAAAGATGTGGGCGGTGCCAAAGGGGCGCACGCGCGGCTGGTCGCCCTCAACGGTTGCCAGATAGTACGTGCCAACTTCCTTCAGAAAGGCGCAGACCTCATCGATTGCTGCCATAATTCCTACCTCCTCAATTCGATTTACCCGTAAGGGCGATTATAGCCATCTTGCTATCGGAACGCGCGCCGGGGACATGCCCCAGCGCACGTCAGCTCATCACGGAACGCCTACCCTCGCGGAGCCACCAGGGGCGCCTCACTCGCCAGGTCCTCGCTCATGAAGCTGGGCATGCGGCCTTCGCGCGCTGCCTGGGCAATGTCGAAGAAGGCGTCAGCCACGGCATCGTCGGCCGAGGCGCCAATGTGCCAGCGCGCGTCGCGGCGCACGGATGGCACGGCGTTAGCCACTGCCACCGAATTGGGCACGGAGTAGAGCATGTTGAGGTCGTTCTCCTCGTCACCAAAGGCGGCAACCTCCTCGAACTCAAGCCCCAGGCTTCCGGCCAACAGGCACACCGCGGAGTCCTTCCCCCACCCTGCCGGCAGCAGGTCGATGTAGTTGGGGCCGGGGTAGAACAGGTTGAACTCGGGGCAGGCGCGCGCGATGGCCGTGCGTACCTCGGCGCGCGACGCAACGCCGGGCCCATGCCCCACGCGCACGTTGGCCTTGTAGTACTTGTGGTCGCTCACACCATCCACCAGATGCGCCTTGTTCCAAAACGCCAGGCCGTACTTCTCCACCTCTTCGGGGGTTGTGGCCACAAGCTCCACCTCGTGGCCCTTGTACAGGCCAATGGCGTAGCCCTCGAAGTTCTTGATAACCTCGGCCGCCCTCACCAGCGCGTCGTGGTTGAGGTACTGGGTGTGGATGCACTCCCCGTCCACGTAGATGCGCTGGCCGTTGGAGGTGATGGCCGTCTGGTAGCAGGCCTCGTCGTAGTCGAAGAGCTTCTGGATCGCGCTCATGCGCCTGCCCGTGACCACGGAGAACTCCACGCCCGCGTCCTGCAGGGCATGGATGCTGGCAATGGCATGCTCGGTGGCATGCGGGCGCCCCACGGCAATGAGGGTATCGTCGATGTCAGTTACCACGAGTTTGATCATTGGGTCCTCCCCCACACCAAAAGAAAGGGCTGCCCCACAGGACAGCCCTCGTTTGCGTTAGTCAAGCAGCAGCTCGGCAATCTGCACGGCGTTGGTTGCCGCGCCCTTGCGAATCTGGTCGCCGCAGCAGAAGAAGGTGATCGCGTTCACCTCGTCTGGCGCGGAGGTGTCGCGACGGATGCGACCCACGTAGATCAGGTCCTGGTCGCTGGTGTCAAGCGGCATGGGGTACTGCGCCGCACCAAGATCGTCGACCACCTTTACGCCCGGCGCCGCCTCAAGAATCTCGCGCGCCTGCTCGGGCGTAATCGGACGCTCGAACTCGGCCGTGATGGACTCGGAGTGCGAACGCATGACCGGCACGCGCACGCAGGTGCAGTTCACGCGCAGGCTGGGCAGGTGCATGATCTTGCGCCCCTCGTTGCCCATCTTCACCTCTTCGGAGGTGTAGCCCTCCTCGCGCTCGCCGCCAATCTGCGGGATGAGGTTTGCTGCCAGCTGGTAGGCAAACGGAGCGCTCTCGCCCACCGGCTCGCCTGCCGCCACACAGCCCAGCTCGCGCACCAGCTCGTCGAGGCCGGGCTTGCCGGCGCCCGAGGCGGCCTGGTAGGTGCTGGCGATGATGCGCTTAAGCCCCGCCGCCTGATGCAGCGGCCACAGGGGCACCAGGCCAATGATGGTGGCGCAGTTGGGATTGGCGATGATGCCGTTGTGCCACGAGACGTCGCCACCGTTGATCTCGGGGATCACCAGCGGCACGTCGTCGTACAGGCGGAAGGCATGGCTGTTGTCCACGCACACCGCGCCGCGCTTTACGGCCTCGGGCAGAAGCTCCTTCGCCTGGGCGTCGCCTGCAGCACCCAGCACGATGTCCACGCCCTCGAAGGCATCGGGCACGGCCTCGGCCACCGGCACGTCCTGCCCGCGGAAGCTGACCGTCTTGCCCACGGAGCGCGCGCTTGCCAGCGGCACCAGACGCTCAACGGGGAAGTTGCGCTCCTCAAGGCACTGGAGCATCTGCTGGCCCACCACGCCGGTGGCGCCCAGAATGGCTACGACCTTTCCTGTCATTGCACTGCCTCCTTAGACGGCATCTCGACCATCTCGCCCTCGACGAAGGTCTGGTAGATCACGTTGATGGCGCGGTCGAAGTCGGAATTGTTCACGCCCATGATGATGCTGATCTCCTGCGAGCTCTGCGTGATCATGCGGATGTTGACGCCGGCCTCGCCCAGGGCGCCGAAGATGCGTCCCGAGGTACCCGCGCGGCGGTTCATGTTGCGGCCCACCACGCTGATGAGGGCCAGCTGGTCAACGACGTTGATGACGTCGGGCTTGAGCTCCTGCTGCAGGTCGTTGACGATGGAATAGATGGTGTCGCGCACGTCGGCGCCGTTCACCACGATGCCAAACGAGTCAACGCCGGTGGGCACGTGCTCGATAGAGACGTTGTAGCGCTCGAAGATGGAAAGCGCCCGGCGGAGGAACCCCACCTTGTCGGACATGTGGGCCTTCTGGATGTGCACGGCCATGAAGTTCTTGCGGCCGGCAATGCCGGTGATGAGGTGCTCGCGCTCGTTGTCCTCGGCGGTCTCGCGGATGATGGTGCCGCGCTTGTCGGGGTTGTTGGTGTTCTTGATCTGGATGGGAATGCCCACCTCGCGCACAGGGAAGATGGCCTCCTCCTGCAGCACCGAGGCGCCCATGTAGGAAAGCTCGCGCATCTCGTCGAAGGTGATGCGGTGGATGGTGCGGGGGTTGTCAACCACGCGCGGGTCGGCGGAGAGGAAGCCACTGACGTCGGTCCAGTTCTCGTAGACCGTGGCGTCCAGGCAGCGGGCCACGATGGCGCCGGTGATGTCGCCGCCGCCACGCTTGAAGAGCTTGATGGTGCCGTCGACCGTCGCGCCGTAGAAGCCGGGCAGCACGAAGCGGCCCAGGCGCACGGCGGCGTCCTTCAGGCGAATCTGGGTGCGCTCCATGTCGACGGTACCGTCGTGATGGAACACCACCACGTCGGCGGCGTCGAGGAAGGGCATCCCCAGGTACTCGGCCATGAGGCGCGCGGTAAACCACTCGCCGCGGCTCACGATGTACTCGGGCGAGAGGCTCTTGATGAC
>CACXFC010000235.1 GCA_902766835.1 uncultured Coriobacteriaceae bacterium
CGACCCCGCGCTCTGCCCGCGCTACACCGCCCGCGTGGTGCGTGGCGTCAAGATTGGCCCCAGCCCCGACTGGCTGGCCAAGCGCGTCATGGCTGCCGGCGCCCGCGCCATCAACAACGTGGTCGACGTCACCAACTACGTCATGTTCCTCACCGGCCAGCCCCTGCACGCCTTTGACCTGGGCAAGCTCACCGAGGTCGACGGCAAGCGCCACATTGTGGTGCGTGCCGCGCGCGACGGCGAGGTGCTGACGACCCTCGACGGCCAGGAGCGCAAGCTTAGCAGCGAGAACACCGTCATCTCCGACGGCGACGACCGCGCCGTGGCGCTTGCGGGCGTCATGGGTGGCCTCAACTCCGAGATTGACGAGGACACCGTCGACGTGCTGCTTGAGAGCGCCGCGTTCAACTCCGGCAACATCAGCCGCACGAGCCGCGTGCTCGACCTCATGAGCGAGGCGTCCATCCGCTACGAGCGCGTGGTTGACGCCAACGGCTGCGCACGCGTTTCCGACATTGCCGCCGCACTCTTCGAGAGCTGCTGCGGTGCCACCGTCTGCCCCGGCATGGTTGACGCCTACCCGGCGCCGGTTGCCGCGCCGAAGATGGCCTTCCGTCCGGCTCGCGCGCGCCTGATTGGCGGCGCCCCCATCGAGGACGACTTCATGGCAAGCCGCCTCGAGCGCCTGGGCTGCACCATCGACCGTGCCAATGCCGACAGCTGGGACGTGACCGCTCCCACCAACCGCCCCGACCTCACGCGCGAGATTGACCTCATCGAGGAGGTCGTGCGCCTGTACGGCGAGGGTGACATCGAGCCCACCCTTCCGGCGGCTCGCAACCACGCCGGCGGCCTCACCCCCGAGCAGCAGCGCCTGCGCACCATCGGTGCCACCATGCGTGCCTGTGGCCTCTCGGAGACCAGCACCTACTGCTTCGCCGACCCGCGCGACCTCGAGCGCCTGGGCATGAGCGACGAGGGCAAGGGCGTGCCGGTCAAGATCATTCGCCCGCTGGTGGCAGACCAGAGCGAGATGCGCCGCGACCTGATTCCGGGCCTGCTGCGCGCCGTTGCCTACAACAAGGACCACGGCGTTGCCAACGTGCACCTCTACGAGATTGGCCGCGTGCTGTTTGGCCGCGAGAACAAGAGCCTGCCCAAGGAGCCCACGTACGTGGCTGGTGTCCTGAGCGGCAGCTGGGACGACGACGGCTGGAACGTCAAGTACCCCAAGCTCGACTTCTTCGACGCCAAGGGCGTGGTGGAGCAGCTGCTGGCAGCCCTGCGCATTACCAAGGTCAAGTACAAGCCGGCCGACCCCGAGCACTACGGCTGGCTGCAGCCCGGCCGCGCCGCGGAGGTCATCGCCCAGAACATGTCGATTGGCTGGGTGGGCAACATCCATCCCACCTCACTCAAGCGCTTTGGCGTGAGCGATGCCGTGGTGGCCTTCGAGCTGTCCGTTGACGCGCTGCAGAAGCTGGCCGTCAAGCAGCTGCCCTATCAGGACGTCCCCACGCTTCCGGGCGTCGACGTCGACCTGGCCATTGTGGTTGACGAGTCGGTTACCTACGAGATGCTCGTGCAGCGCATCTCCTCGGCGGGCGGCAAGCTGCTGCGCGATGTGCGCCTGTTCGACGTGTACCGCGACCCGGTGCGCGTGGGCGCAGGAAAGAAGTCGATGGCCTTCTCGCTCACCTACCGTGCCGACGACCGCACCCTCACCTCCGAGGAAGTTGAGAAGGCGCACGCCAAGCTGGTGACCAAGGTCATGAAGAGCACCGGCGGCGAGGTTCGCTCGTAAGGTTCGTTGCATACTGGAATTAGGGGACACGCCTTTTTGCCTAGCTGGGCAAAAAGGCGTGTCCCTTAGTTGCCCCTCGTACACCACTGCACTTGGTTCATCTTTGGGGCAGGGTAGCGCCCCTTTGAAATGCCCTCAACGCACGCCCCTGCGGGGTTGGCAGGCCTTGTTGTAGACTAGGCAGCGTGGTGCTTGGCGCAATGGAGGGCGATATGCTGTGCAAGGAATGTGGCTCCGAGATTATGTCTTCGGCGGTATACTGCCCGTTCTGCGGCGCGAAAGTACCGGATGCCGTCGAGCCCGATGACTACGTTTATGAGGCCTTCATCAGCTATCGCCACCTGCCCACGGACCGTTCTGCGGCCATGAGGGTGCAGCGCGCCCTTGAGGGGGCATCCATCCCGGCCGAGATTCAGCAGCGTGTGGGCAAGAAGCGCCTGGGCAGGCTCTTCCGCGACGAGGACGAGCTCTCGGCGGCAGCCTCCCTTTCTGACACGATCGTCGAGGCGCTCAAGCAGTCGCGCTTCCTCATCGTCATCTGCTCGCCCGAGACTAGGAAAAGCCAGTGGGTGCTTCGCGAGGTGGAGACCTTCGCATCCATCCATGGCAGGGACAAGATCTTGGTGGCCCTAGTTGCCGGCGAGCCGGCCGAGAGCTTTCCGCCGCTTCTGCTGTCGCGTCTCGAGAAGGACGAGGACACCGGCCGTTACGTGAAGGTCCCCGCCGAGCCGCTTGCGGCAAATCTGCGCGACACCAACGCAGGCGCCTTCAACCGCGAGGTCGTGCGCCTAGAGGCCTCGATGCTGGGATGCGCCTACGACGACCTGCTGCAGCGCCTCCGCACGCGGCGTCTGCGCATCACCATCGCCGTCTCCGTGGCCTTGATGATCGCGTCGCTTGCCTTTGCCGTGTTCGTGCTGTACCAGCGCATGCTTGTGCAGGAGAGCTACCTTGCGGCCGTTACCAACGAGTCGATGATGCTGGCAAAGGAATCAGCGGAGCTGCTTGCGGATGGCAACCGCATAGATGCCGTCAGGAGCGCCCTGAGGGCCCTGCCCGGCGAACAGGCCAGCGGTGACGACCGTCCGTATGTGCCCGAGGCGCAGCTTGCCCTTGAACGGGCGCTTTACGTCTATCCCTCCTCGTCTCCCTGGCAAGGCCTCTATACCATCGAAGGCGCTAGAAGGTCCTTCGACTGCAAGGGCAACTTGCAGGCAATGGGAAAGGCAAACCACGACATCATGCTCGTTGACACGGAGTCGGGCGCTCCTTTAGCAACGTTTGATGCGCGTCAGCAGCTCGGGGCCGAGTTCGTGGCGCGAAGCGGGCTCACGGCCGTGAAGTTTGGCTCGGGTACGCTTTTGGGCATCTACGAGTCGAAGGTCGTGTGCTATGACGTCTCAACGGGCGCCTGTCTCTGGCTGGCAACGCTTCCTCAGGACTCAAAGTATCGTGAGGTGGCCTACCTCGAGTCAACGGGCGAGTTCGTCGTCTTCTCGCAAGACAATCCCTCCCATACGGAGGATGAGGAGAACAGCCTGGTTGACGCATTCGTGAGCTATTTTGACGAAGACAAGGGAATCGCCACGACCACGGCGCTGATCACCTCGTTCCCGTATGGTGCGACTACGGCAATGGATGTCACGCCAGACGGAGAGCGCGTGGCAATCGCCTCCGGAAACGGGGTGGCCCTGCTCGGGCGTCGTGACGCGAATGGGCTGATGGAGGAGGCCCCGTCCACGCGTGTGACCGCGGACAAAGCGTACGTGGCCGACCTCGACTTTGTTGGCGAATCGATACTCGTCACCTCATGCGATGGGTTCAGCTTCATCTTTGGGCATGTCAGCTACGAGCTTCTTGACAGCGAGCTCAAGCGCATATGGATTCATGACCAGCCGAACGAGAAGCGGTTTGACGCTTTTGGCGGCATCCTTCCCGCAAACGCCTTCATCGTGGGGGATGTGACGCCGGAGGAGGTGGGCGTCAACCAGATACTGGCAGTGTGCGGCGCTCAATACCTCTTCCTGAACGCCGAGGACGGAACGGTGACCTACGAGGAAAGCGTGGCCGACGCCATCGTTGACGCCTATGTGGAGTCCAACAAGGATGAGGGGGTCGTCGTTGCCGGCTGCACCTTTGATGGCGTCCTTTTCCGGCGCAAGCCCTTCAGCCACAGCGAGAAGATCGATGGCCTGTACACCTATCGGACGGATGCGCCGGTCCTTATGGGCCAGCCAATCACGGATGGTGGCGGCTTTGTGGGATATGCCGTCTGGTCATCCCATCCCTCCCGCTGTCGCGTGTATGGAATAGGAAGGGTCTTTGGCACAAAGGAGTCGGAGACCGCCGACGAGAGGGTAATGAATACGGCCGCCACGGCTGGCAAGACGAGTCTGGTTGGCGTTGAGGGCGATCAGGTCTTTGGCTTTGACCCCAATACGTTCGCGCCCACCTGGGAGGCTTCGTGTGCGTCACTGGGCTTTGCCAAGCAAGACGACGAGCCGATCAAGATTGCCTCCACGAGTGCCGTGTTCCTGCTGGCCCCGTCTGCAGACGATGCCTCCCGTATCAAGGTTGTCGAGCTCTCCTACCAAGATGGGTCGGTGCTTGCCACCTATGCGGTGTCGGACGAGGATCTTGCCGGCGATCGCTGGTCGCGCTTCGATTACGACATGGTCGCAACCAAGGATGGCACGCGCATGCTGATGGCAAACGACCTTCAGGGCGTGCACGTCTTCGACCTTGTGTCTGGCAGGGAGCTGCTCGACCTGGACAGGGCGCAGGATGCGTACTTTGGCGGATGCTGCCTGGGGAATAAGACGGCCCTCGTCCACGAGGTGGTCGGCTCGCGAGGGGCCTATTCCCTCTATTCTCTCGAAACGGGGGAGAAGCTCGTTTGCGACATCTCCGACGCCTTGGCGCTCGAGCTGATAAATGATGGCCACGAGCTGAGCTACAACCGCAAGACGATCGTGCTGGGCTGCGTTGATGGCGTGCTCCGTGCGTACGACATGCGCGACGGGCACCTCCTCTGGGAAAGCAGTGCGGCTGGGACGAGCATCGAGAGCATCCTCACGGTGGCCAAGGGTCGTCTGGTTGTGCAGGATTCGCTCGGGCGCAGCACGCTCATTGACGCGACCAATGGCCAGAGGCTTGCAACGTCGGAGGCGGTCCTGCCGCTTTTGGAGGATGCGGTGCCCAGCAGCGACGGCGCAACCAGCGTGGCGACCTATTACGACGAGGCGACGTCTAGGGACGGCATCGTCATATTCAACCTTGACCCCGAGGCGTTTGGCCCCATCAGCAATATCGTCTATGGGCACATGGTCTCGCGGGATGGCAAGAAGGTGCTGGTCAAGACCCCTTGGGACGAGGACCCCGTCATCTATCCGCGCTACTCGCTTGACGAGCTGATCTGGATGGGCCGCTCTGTTGTGGACTCCTTCGACGGCCAGAATCCCACGGAAGCTGTGGAGTAGCAGGTTGCGGCAATTAAGGGACACGCCCTTTTTTGCCCCGCGGGGCAAAAAAGGGCGTGTCCCTTAATTGCCGAAGCGCCTTCGTTCTAGTTCGAGCGCTCGCGGTCGTTGGCGATGTCCTTCAGGTGCAGCACGATCACGTCGTCGAGGTGCTCGTAGTCTTGGTCGCTTGCCTTCTGCGAGCGCGCGTGCACATAGTCGCTCGTTGCCTGCAGGTCGGCGAAGGGCACCAGGCACACGTGCTGCTTGGAGAGGCGGTTCTGGTTCTCGTGCGTCTGGTCGAAGAAGGCGCCAAAGGTCTGTTCGTCGGCAACCTCGTAGCCCTCGGTGCGCAGGTAGGCGCACCAGCGGTCGTGCTCCATCGACGAGAGCCAGTGCAGCTGCTCCCACGAGGCGTCCTTCACGTACTGGTCGAAGCGCTCCACGAGGGCGCCAAGCGGAACCGTGCCCTTGTCGGAGGTTGTGAACTTTGCGAGGTCGCCCTGCCACTGCTCGGTTGAGATGGCCGGCACGTCCTCGCCGTCATGGGCTGCAAGCATGCTCCTACGCACGTAGCAGAAGAGGTTGTACTTCAGGTGGATGGCCGTTGCGCGCGAGGAGCGGCGGTTGTACTCGAAGCGCTCGTAGCTTGCGTCAGCCTGGCTGCGCAGGGTCTGGGCCTCCTCGTCCTCCCGGCTCTTGAGGTCGTAGTAGCCCCAGTAGGCGCGATTGACGTTGCGGCCCATGAGGTCGATGTCGGGCATGAAGTGGTTCTCGTACGAGCTGGTGTCGGCGTCGATGCCAATGGGCACGATGTCGTAGGGGTCGCCCCTGCCAGTCGTCATCTTCGCCACCGCGCCCGCGAGCCGCTTGTCGCTGATGATGGCGCAGATGAGCGGGCGCTCCGCACGTCCTGCCGACCTGTCCGCTTCGTAGCGCCCCTGCTCGAGGATCTCGCGCGTGCGCCTGGCCACCCGGACGTTAAGCAGGTTGTCACCCAGCGCAATGATCAGGTAGGTCAGCTCGTCGCGGTTGGTGTGTAGGTAGTCGAGGTACTCGCCCGTCTCGGCGCTGATGGGGAGGAAGTTGATGTGATAGAGCGCGCCGGGGCCGTCTCCGTTGAGTCGCAGCACCTCGGGGGCGTCGAGGGCCAGCTTGCTGCGGGTCTGGTCGACGGTCTTGTCGATGACGTCGATGGAGAAGCTGATTCCGTCCATCTGCGAGCACCAAACGGCAGCTTTCAGGAACTCGCGCGCAAGGTCGCCGGAGCCGACGATGGCAATGCGCCGACGCTCGTTGGTGTAGAGGGGGTCGCTGGCGCCTGGCGCCTCGCCCTTGCTGGGCTTGCTCACCAGGAAGAGGGGATAGTCCCACAGGAACGACTCGATGGTGGAGCGCTGCCGGTCGATGCGGCGCACGGCCACAAGCGGGGCCTCGCCGGGCGCGCTGCCGGCTTGTGCCTGGGCGCAGGCTGCGTCGATGAACGTGTCGGCGGAAGGCGAGGTCGAGATGATGTGGACCTCCGGCGTGCGCACCTTCTTGCCGCGCTTGCGCAGCTCCTTCTCGTGCTCGATGAGCTTCTGCACGAGGTCCATGCCATCGTGCAGGTTGTTCATCTCGTTGTCGCCCGCAACGACGAGCACGCGCCTGCGTGTGCCAGCGGTCAAGTGCCCATACACCATGCTGATGGAGGGCCCCACGCAGATCATGCCTCGCGAGAGGGCCTTCTCTATCAGGGGGTTGTTCTTCATGTTTGCGGTGTTGGCGAAGGCAATCAGGCAGCGCTTGCTGTCGCCGGCATAGGGGGTCTTCTCATAGTGGTCGGCAATGCTGGTGGCCATCATGAGCGATTGCTCGCTGAGCTTCGAGAAGACGAAGGTGTCGCGCTTTACGGAGTCAAAGCGCAGTTTGGGGTTGCTCAGGAAGTTGTTCACGAGGATGAAGACGCCCATGAGGGTGTCGACGGGAGCCGCCAGGCGGGCCAGGGAGTGGGTGACCTCGTACAGGGAGCAGAGGCGCGGGGACAGAAAGAGTTTCAGAACGTCGTTTTGGATGATGTTGCCACCGCGCGCGCCGAACAGGCGAATGGTGTTGAGTACCGAGTCGATGACGGGCACGTTGCCGTCGTACTTGACGATTCCCGACATCTCCTGCGAGAGAATGAGCAGGTAGGTGCCCACGGCGAGGGCTGTGGTGGAGAAGGACCACGGCGAGAGGGGAATCTTCTCGAGCCATTTCGTCAGCTTCTGGCTGGCGCGAACGCCCAGTGCCAGGCACATGCTGAGGCACGAGGCTATCCAGCCCACATACACGAAGATCTTCAAGAAGAGGGTCGGCGACTCCATGGCAACACCTACTCTCGGCGGGTTTGGCTTGAAATGACGCAGCGGTTGGCCGGCATCCAGACGCTGCCCCATTCGATGGGGATGTCATCGTCCAGATATACGAGCTGGTCCATAACAAGAACGGGGGAGTGCTCGTCGCAGCGGAGCCATTCGCCGCGAAGCCGCCCGACCGTGCGGGCGCTGTACGAGACCTCCGAACGGCTGACGCCTCGGCCGCTCAGGCGTTCGACGACGGCAAAGAGCACCTCGCTCTCGAGGTCTGCCTTCTCGAGCCCGGGGCATGCCGAGAGCGAGAGGTGACTCTCGATGAGCATGACGGGCAGGCGCTTGACGTAGCGCACGCGCACGAGGTAGAGGTGATTCTCGCCCTCCTGGATGCCCAGGTTTTCGGCACATACGCTGCTGGCCTGCTCGACGCGGTGCTCCACCACGCGCGTGACGTACTCGATGCCCTGCGCGCTCATAGATTCGCCAAACGAGAACAGGCGGTTGGAGGAGGGGCGCGTCATGACGGGCTGGGTTACGAAGGTGCCACGGCCGCGCTGCTTGACCAGCAGTCCCTCGTCCACGAGCTGCGCGATGCCTTTCTGCACGGTGCCGCGCGAGAGCTGCAGCATGTCCATGAGCTCGTGTTCGGAGGGGATGGGCTCGTTGACGCCCCATTGCCTGGAGTAGATCTTCTCGCGCACGTAGTCGGTGACCTGCTTGTGCAGCATCTCACCGTCTGCCTTGCTGAAGCGCGGCATTACCGCTCAGCTCCCCACAGCGGGTCGCCGGCCGCGTAGGCAGCAAGCCCGCTGCGGATGTGGTTGGTGACCGCATCAAAGGTCTCGGCGAAGAAGTCTGCGCCCAGCATCTGGTAGTCCGGCGCACCATCCACGTGTCGCACGGCATTGTCGACGATGATGGCCTCCATGGCCGCCTGCGTGTTGAACATGTCCGAAGGGTACAGTTCGTAGGGCGCATAGCTTTCGCACTGCTTCAGCACCTGGGGCGTGATCTGCGGCGCGCGCGTAATGTTGAGCGTGCGGCCAAACAGGTCGAAGTCGGCCTGCTTGCGTATGCGCGTCTCGGTGCAGGGCTTGATGTCGTGCGCCACGAGGAACTCGTTGACGTGCTTGTTGTAGTCATGATCGGCCACAAGGTGCGCCCACGAGCCCAGGATGAGGTCGCTCACCTGCCCGTCTGCGTCAGGCGTGCCATAGCGCTTAAAGAAGAGGCCATAGTCCGGCTCGGGCACGAAGTTGGGATCGGCCAGATGCGTCTCCGCGTACTTTATCTTGCGGGTGATGTTCTTCACCATGTAGCCCACGTACACGTCGGGCAGCAGGTTGCCCAGCAGGAACGCATCGACGTCGTGGATGCCCAGGCTCTGGGCGCCGGGATCGTCGAGCAGTTGCTCAGCGTGTGCGGTATGTATGTTCCAACTCGGCATAGTATGGCTATGGTAGCACGGACGAATGAGTCTGGGCTCTGCACGCCTGCCTGCAGGTGGGGCAATTAAGGGGCGTGTCCCTTAATTGCCGCCACGGCCCCGCTTGACTCACCTATAGAAGCAGGGGCAACACCCTTTTGAATGGGGGGATGCATCAGCTTTGCGGATATTACGGTTTCAAACGGGTGTCGCCCCTTCGAAATGGATCGGTATCCCAACGAAGTGTTTGTCACGCTACACTTAGGCAGTTGTGTTGCCGAGGAAGGAGACCAATGGCCGACTATCGCATTGAACACGACTCCATGGGCGAGATGCGTGTGCCCGCAAGTGCCCTCTGGGGTGCGCAGACGCAGCGCTCGCTCGAGAACTTTCCCATCGGAACCGAGACCATGCCCCAGGAGATAATCCGGGCGTTTGGCATTCTCAAGAAAGCTGCGGCACAGGCAAACGTCGAGCTGGGGGTGCTGGATTCCCAGGTGGGGAGCCTCATCTGCGACGCCTGCGACGAGCTGCTCTCCGGCAAGCTCGAGGGCAACTTCCCGCTTAAGGTCTGGCAGACGGGCTCTGGCACGCAGTCAAACATGAACGTGAACGAAGTCTTGGCCACGCGCGCCAACCAGCTTGCCGCTGAGCGCGGCATCGCCTTGCCTGCCCCCGTTCATCCCAACGACCACGTCAATTGCTCGCAGAGCTCTAACGACACCTACCCCACGGCCATGCACATTGCCGCGGTGCTCGCCCTGCGTGACGGCGTGCTTCCTGCGGCGCGCAGGCTCGCTCAGGAGTTCGAGCGCCTCGAGCGCGAGAACGAGGGCATCGTCAAAAGCGGGCGCACGCATCTCCAAGACGCGGTGCCTATCGCCTTCTCGCAGGAGATCTTTGGGTGGCGCGGCCTTATCGAGGGCGCCATCGACGAGGTTGCCCTTGCATCCGAGCGGCTTAACCTCCTTGCGCTTGGCGGCACGGCGGTGGGGACGGGCCTCAACGCCCCTGCGGCCTTTGACGCGCTCGTTGCCTCCAAGGTTGCCGAGCTCACCGGCGAGTTCTTCCTGACCGACCCCAACAAGTTCCGCGCGCTGACCGGCAAGGACGCAATGGCCTTTAGCCATGGGGCCCTCAAGGCGCTTGCGGCCAACCTCATGAAGGTGGCCAACGACGTTCGTTGGCTGGCAAGTGGCCCGCGCCTGGGCTTGGGCGAGATCCGCATCCCAGAAAACGAACCGGGGAGCTCCATCATGCCGGGCAAGGTCAACCCCACCCAGTGCGAGGCCGTCACCATGGTAGCCGTGCAGGTCATGGGCAACGACGCAGCCATTGGCTTTGCGGCGAGCCAAGGCAACTTCGAGCTCAACGTGTTCATGCCGGTCATTGCCTATAACTGGCTGCAGAGCGCGCGGTTGCTTGCGGACTGCATGGACTCCTTCCGCGAGCGCTGCGTGAGCGGCATCGTGGCGGATCGCGAGAAGATGCACCACAACCTGCACAACTCGCTGATGCTGGTCACCTGCCTCAACCCCTACATTGGATACGAGAACGCGGCCAAGGTGGCGCACAAGGCCTTTGAGGAGGGCACGAGCCTGAAAGAGGCCTGCGTGTCGCTGGGCTTCTTGACGGCGGAGCGCTTTGACGAGGTGTTTTGCCCCGAGAAGATGGTGTAAGGCGCAATTGCCGCCAGCCGACGAACGATTTGGAGAATCACATGAGCGCTAACGAGACCAAGAAGACCACAGCCGAGCGCAGCCTCGAGCTGCATGAGCAGCTGCGTGGAAAGATTGAGGTTGTGGCTCGCGCGCACGCCAAGACCGCTGATGACCTCTCGGTGCTGTACACCCCGGGCGTGGCAGAGCCCTGCCTCGCTATCCAGAAGGATTACCAGAAGAGCTGGGAGCTCACGCGCCGCAACAACCTGGTGGCCGTCATCACCGATGGCACGGCGGTGCTGGGCCTAGGCGATATTGGGCCTGCGGCCGGCATGCCCGTCATGGAGGGGAAGTGCCTGCTCTTCAAGGAGTTTGCCGACGTGGACGCGTTCCCCATCTGCATCGACACCCACGACGTGGACGAGGCCGTGCGCACCATCTACCTCATCTCGAAGAGCTTTGGCGGCATCAACTTGGAAGACATTGCCGCGCCGCGCTGCTTCGAGATCGAGCGGCGGCTGAAGGAGATCTGCGACATCCCCATCTTCCACGACGACCAGCACGGCACGGCCGTTGTCACCTCCGCGGCCCTGCTCAATGCGATCAAGCTCACGGGCAAGAAGATGGGCGAGCTCAAGATTGTGATCTCCGGCGCTGGAGCTGCGGGCATCGCCATTGGCACGCTGCTCATCCACATGGGCTTTGGCAACGTGATCTGCTGCGACCGCCAAGGTGCGCTCTGGCGCGGCCGCGACGGCATGAACTCCGCCAAGGAGGCCTTCGCGCAGATTTCCAACCGCGACAACGAGCAGGGGAGCCTGGCCGACGTCATGGTTGGCGCCGATGCCTTCGTGGGCGTGAGCGCACCGGGGCTTGTGACGCGCGAGATGGTGGCCTCCATGAATGACGGAATCGTCTTTGCGCAGGCCAACCCCACGCCCGAGATCATGCCCGAGGAGGCTCTGGCGGCGGGTGCCAAGATTGTGGCCACGGGGCGCTCGGACTATCCCAACCAGGTCAACAACGTGCTGGTCTTCCCCGGCATCTTCAAGGGCGCGCTGGCTTCGCGCGCGCCGCAGATTACCGAGGAGATGGAGATCAAGGCCGCATACGCCATTGCAAACTACATCCCCGAGGACGAGCTGCGTCCCGACTACATCATTCCCTCGGCGCTGGACAAGAACGTAGCCAACGTCGTGGCTCATGCGGTTGCCAGCTGCGTCTAGTCTGAGAGCGTGCGCCGCCGGCGCACGTTGGTGCAGGGAAACTAAGGGACACGCCTTTTTGCCCCGCGGGGCAAAAAGGCGTGTCCCTTAGTTTCCGCCAACCCTTCAAAATCCTTCAAGTGACTGAATCTGACCGATTAATTCGTGACATTTAGGCAAAAACGCTCAAATAAAGTCGGATTGTGGTTGTAATTGACTGAATATGTTGGTATAGTTCAGCAAAACAAAGCAATTTCGGTCACACGGCTAAGAAGGTGAAGCATGATAGCGGAGGAGCGTTGGTCCCACATAGTTGCCCTTGTCAACGAGCGCGGCGTCATGACGGTCTCGCAGCTCATGGAAGCCCTCGACGCATCCGAGTCGACGGTGCGGCGTGACCTGGTGCGGCTCGACGACATGGGTCGTTTGCGCAAGGTGCACGGCGGAGCGACGAGGCTCGCAACCTCCGAGATGGTCATGGTCGACGAGTCGATGTCGGGCCGCAAGATGTACCACATGGAAGAGAAGCGCGCCATTGGCGCCTATGCGGCAACGCTGATCAAGCCGGGCGACTTCGTGTTCATCGACGGTGGCACGACGACGGAGTGCCTGGTGGATGCCATCACCGAAACCAATGCGACCTACCTCACCAATTCGCTGCCCCATGCGCAGAAGCTCCTGTCAAAGGGGTGCCGCACCCTGCTGCCCGGCGGGGAAGTGAAGCCCCTGACCGAGGTCCTCATTGGCTCGGAGACCGTCGACAGCATTCGGCGCTACCACTTCACCATCGGTTTCTGGGGTACCAATGGTGCCGCGCTCGACTCGGGCTTCACGACGCCCGAGTTCAACGAGGCTGCCGTCAAGCGCATTGGTATCGAGAACACCCTGCATCCGTACGTGCTCTGCGACTCAAGCAAGTTCTCTAGCGTGGCTCTGATAACGTTCGCCGAATTCAAAGACGCAATTGTTGTCACCGACCGCATTACTAGAGAAGAAATGCGCCAAACTGACAACATTATTCAGGTGTCTGACGGGATAGGCGCAGCGTACTGACGTTGGGAATGCCCCAGTCAGGCCTTGGCTGGGTTTCCATAGCTGGCTTTTCTATTAGTTGCAGTAGGAAGGAAAGAGAAAGGGGAGCAATGAAGATTACTGACTTGCTCAAACCGGAGGGCATCAAGGTCGGCGCAACCGCCGCCAGCCAGATGGATGCCATCGACCAGCTTGTCGCCCTGCAGGATGCGAGCGGCAACATCAACGACGCAGAAGGCTACAAGAAGGGGATCCTTGCCCGCGAGGCAGAGTTCTCCACGGCCGTGGGCGACGGCATTGCCATCCCGCACGCCAAGGTTGCCGCCGTCAAGCAGCCCGGTCTTGCTGCCATGACGGTGCCCGGTGGCGTTGACTGGAAGGCTCCCGATGGCGAGCCCGCAGACCTCATGTTCATGATCGCCGCCCCCGAGGGCGAGGCAAACACGCACCTCGAGATGCTGGCCAAGCTCTCTGCGCTGCTCATGCACGCAGACTTCGCCAATGCCCTGCGTCGCGCCCACGACGCCAAGGAGTTCCTGCAGATCATCGACGAGGCCGAGGCTGCCCGCGACCTTGAGCAGGCCCAGAAGGCCGCTGCCCAGGTGGCTGCCCGCGCTGCCAGCGACGACGCTTGGCCCAAGATCCTGGCCATCACCGCCTGCCCCACCGGCATCGCCCACACCTACATGGCCGCCGAGAACCTCGAGAAGAAGGCCGCCGAGATGGGC
>CACXFC010000236.1 GCA_902766835.1 uncultured Coriobacteriaceae bacterium
ACTGGCGGGCGGCACGATCGGACCCGCGAGCGGTTTCCCAGCTCGCGGGCCCGATCGTCCGATTCGGCTTAACTTAACGGCGTTGGGGCATACCCCTTGCTGCACGCTGCCCGTGTCTCCTCATGTATCCGCCAGACAGCCCTTTGCGGGAAGGGTGGGCTTGCGGTAACGCCGCGTTGACAAAGATGCGCTATGTTGGGGGTGCGGTAAACGCGAAGACAGGAGGCGTACATGGATATCAAGCAGACCGCAGACGAACTGATCGAGAAGGGCAAGGCAGCCCTTGACGCCAATGGTGACGGCAAGATTGAGGCCGGCGAGGTTATCGACGCCCTGGGCAAGCGGGCACAGGAGACCGCCGAAGCGGTTAGTGCTGCGGCAGACGAGGTGAAGCAGGGCTTTGACGCCAACGCTGACGGCCAGGTGTCGCTCGACGAGGTCACGACGGTGGCGCGCGGCGTTGCCGACAAGGCAAAAGAGGCCGTAGACGGCCTGGTCAACAAGGTGACCGGACAATAATCACAGGTAAAAAGCTCGGGTTGCTAACGAGCCGGGGCAGCAGCCGCCCCGGCTCGTCTCTTGTGGATTGCGCTGTGTGCTGAATGCGCAGAATAAATGCTCGGTTACTTTACACGCTACTAAAGTCCTCGTTTGCCGTAGCATGTTGCTAGCCTGGCGATTTTGGCTTGATTTTTTTGCCCTGCAACGGTATCGACTGCGGTCCCAGCCAGACGGACCGAAGGAATTCGGAGTGTGTCATGCGAAGTGACATGAAGACCATTGCCACGCAAATGCGCGCCGACATCATCGAGATGCTGGCCGCCGCCGGATCAGGGCACCCGGGTGGTTCCCTTTCGGCATGCGACATTCTTGCCGTGCTGTACTTCGACAAGATGAACATCGATCCCGCTCATCCAGACGACCCCGACCGCGACCGCCTGGTCTTGGCCAAGGGTCACGCTGCGCCGGCGCTGTATGCCGCACTGTCGCAGAAGGGCTTCATTCCGCATGAGGACCTCATCACCCTGCGCAAGAGCTCTTCCTACCTGCAGGGCCATCCCAACATGAACATCACGCCGGGCGTCGAGATGTCCACGGGCTCGCTTGGCCAGGGCCTCTCGGTGGCAAACGGCATGGCGCTGGCAGGACGGCTGGACAAGCGCGACTACTACGTCTACTGCATCATGGGTGACGGCGAGATCCAGGAAGGCCAGGTGTGGGAGGCTGCCATGAGCGCCAGCCACTACGGCCTCGACCACGTGATTGCCTTCGTCGACCACAACCACCTGCAGATTGACGGCAACAACGACCAAGTCATGACCGTCAATCCCATCGAGGACAAGTTCCGCGCCTTTGGCTGGCATGTGCTCACCATCAATGGCCACGACTATGAGGCCATATCCGATGCGGTCGAGCAGGCCAAGGCAACCAAGGGCAAGCCGACGCTGATTGTTGCCGAGACGGTTAAGGGGAAGGGCATCTCCTTCATGGAGAACGAAGTGGGCTGGCATGGTGTGGCACCCAATGCCGAGCAGGCCGCTCGCGCGCTTGCAGAGCTCAAGGCCTAACGCAACGAACGCGCACAACCGTCCATCCCCAAAGCGATAGGAGCATCCATGAACTCTGCGACCCGCGAAGCCTTCGGCAAGGCCCTTGCCGAGCTGGGCGCCACCAACCCCGACATCGTCTCTCTTGACGCAGACCTTTCCTGCACCACCAAGTCGGCCACGTTTGCCAAGGCCTTCCCCGAGCGCTTCTTCAACATGGGCATTGCCGAGGCCGATCTGATGGCAACTGCGGCAGGCCTTGCAACCTGCGGCAAGATTCCGTTCGCCTCGACCTTCGCCGTCTTTGCAACGTGCCGCGCGCTCGATCAGATCCGCAACTCCATCTGCTATCCCATGCTCAACGTCAAGGTGGTGGGCACGCATGCCGGCCCCAGCTGCGGCGAGGATGGCGGCTCGCATCAGGCGGTGGAAGACATCGCCATCATGCGTTCGCTGCCCCACATGGTGGTAGTCGTTCCCGCCGACGACGTTGAGGCCGAGAAGGTCGTGCACGCCGCCGCGGACTATATTGGCCCCATGTACCTGCGCTTCGCGCGCCTTGCCTCGCCCACCATCCATAACGAGGACTATGAGTTCGACCTGTTCCACGGCGAGGTCATGCGTGACGGCAACGATGTGGCCATCATTGCCTGCGGCATGATGGTTCCCCGTGCCCTCGACGCGGCCGAACAGCTCGCTCGTGAGGGCATCAATGCCCGTGTGGTGAACATGCACACCATCAAGCCCATCGACGAGGAGCTCGTCGAGCAGTGCGCGCGCGAGTGCGGCAAGATCGTGACCATCGAGGAGGCCAGCTACGTGGGTGGCTTGGGCTCTGCGGTGTGCGAGGTTGTGGCCGAGCGTTGCCCCGTGCCCGTCAAGCGCATTGGCATGCCCGACATCTTTGGCAAGTCTGGTGCGGGTGCCGAGCTGCTCGACGAGTTTGGCCTGAGTGCCGAGCACATCATCGAGGTCGTCAAGTCGTTCTAATAAGACGGGGTGGCCGCTATGTGTAACGGTCGCCCCGTATTTGCTGGCCTTTTAGCGGGCAGCAGAAGCTATATCGCCTGTCGGACGCGCCAGAACCGCAAATGGGGAGTACCATAAAGCGACTATGACGTTTGCATACAGGTGGCAAGCAGGTCACGGTTTCTCTTTCTCTGGTGCTCCGTCCCTGAAAGGCACTGATGGCATCACGCAACGAGCAGGGTACTGCTCTTCAAACACATCGCTCAAAGATGCCTCGCCTTCGGGTGGTGCCTAAGATTCGCACAATTAATGCTATTGCCATTCTGCTTTCCGCAGCCCTGTCGCTCATGGCGCTTGTGACTGTCGGACGCATCTTTGAGACCGAGATGGCATCAGAGCGCCACGACGAGGCCTATCGCGAATGCTCGAGTGCCGCGCGTGACTTGCAAGAGGCCTCTGACTTCCTTACGAGTGAGGTGCGCGTGTTCGTGGCAACGGGAAATCGCGCGTACCTCGACTCCTACCTCAATGAGCTAGAAGTCGTTGACAGGCGTGGCCGTGCAGTCCAGACGCTGCGGTCCTACCTAGGCGATGACGAGCAGGCTGTCGCAGACCTTGAGGAGGCGCTTGGCTATTCCAATGCGCTTGCCGAGCGAGAGCTGTATGCGATGAAGCTCGTGGCGGTTTCAACCCAAATGGCTGACGTTCCCAAGTTGGTGGACTCGGTCGCCCTTCGCGAGGATGACCTTGCCCTCACCGATGGGGAGCGTCGTATGCTGGCCGAGCAGATTGTACTGGGGGAGGAGTACCAGTCGACCAAGATGCAGATCCGGCAGTCGGTAAGCGACTGCTATACCCGTCTCCTCGCGCGCCTCAATGCCGACATCGAGACCAACAACGCTACGATGCGCAGGCGTCTTGGCCAGATGCAGGCGGTGGTCTTCGCGCTGTTGGCAATTGTGGTGCTGGTCATTGCTGCCGTGTACGTCTTTATTCTCCGGCCGCTCCAGGTTTATACGCGCCAGATCAAGCGCGATGAGAAGCTGGTACTTACCGGTGCCTCCGAGCTGCGATATATGGCCGATGCCTACAATCACATCTACGAGGAGAACCGCGAGCGCACCAGAAACCTGCAACATGCCGCAGAGCGTGACGGCCTGACCGGCCTCTATAACCGTGGGGCCTTCGACCAGCTGTTACGCGAGCATAAGCAAAACGTCGCGCTCCTGCTTATTGACGTCGACTACTTCAAGGACGTCAACGACACCTATGGTCACGATGTGGGCGATGCGATACTGCGAAAGGTGGCCAACCGAATCGAGCGGCAGTTCAGGGCAACAGACCTGCCGTGTCGCATTGGCGGCGACGAGTTTGCCGTCATTGTGACCGACGTGACTCCGGAACTGCGCACCGTGATTGCCAGCAAGGTGGAGGCCTTGCGCGTGGCGCTGACGGATGTCTCTGACGGCCTGCCAAAGGTGACCCTTTCGGTGGGAATCGCCTTCAGTGCGCTGGTTGGTAGCGAGCAGAGCATCTTCAAAGCGGCGGACCGGGCGCTGTATGTGGCAAAGGAGCGCGGCCACAACGGGTATGCCTTCTACGGCGATGACGATGAGCAGGGCGCCGCTACCGCTCAAAAGAACTAGTTTTTGGGAGATGAAGCGAATGGTCGGGCAGTTTGGGGCCATAGACGAGCGCGAGCAGCGCATGGGCTTTGCCGGCGCACACGATCTGTGCAGCAGCTCGGTGATGCTGGTGGCAGACGTGGACGACGACCGCATCATCAGCTACAGCGATGACATCAAGCTGGATGTCGAGCGCGTCAAAGAAACCCAGGGCGATGCATTCGGTGCGTTTTGGAAGGCTGCCGTCGACGCCTATGTGGACGAGAGCGCGAAGGAGGACGTGCGCCAGTTTCTGAGCGCGAGCCACCTGCGCAGCTCCTTCGAGCAGGGGCGTATGACCGAGGCGATCGAGTATCCCTGCATCGTGGCCGGCGATACGCTTTGGCTGCGTGCCTGCTATGAGCTGAGCAAGGACGAGCAGGGGCACATTCGCGTGCAGGTGTTGCTCATCGACATGACGCGCCATCAGGCCCCCGACGACCTCGAGCGCATGTAGCGATACGGTCTCCTCCGCGCGCTAGGACACGCGGGGAAACGAAGGGACACGCCCTTTTCTGCCCCGCGGGGCAGAAAAGGGCGTGTCCCTTTGTTTCCTCAATGCACGCCAGAGGGCTCAAGAGCCTGCAGACTTACAGCAGGCCTTCGGCCTGCAGGCGGCGCTCCAGCGCTTCCTCGTGCACCGAGAAGCGCAGTGCGGTGTCCGACGAGATGCGTCCGGCTTTGCAGAGCGCGAAGAGGCTTTGGTCCATCGTGCGCATTCCCTCGGCGCCATGGCTGGCGATGACCGAGTCGATCTGATAGGTCTTCTCCTCGCGGATGAGGTTGCGGATGGCTGCATTGGAATGCATGATCTCGAACGCAGGGGTCTGCTTGCCGTCGACGGTGGGCACCAGCTGCTGGCATACGATGGCCTGCAGCACCAGCGAGAGCTGAATGCGAATCTGGTGCTGCTGGGCGGCGGGGAAGGTGTCGACGATGCGGTCGATGGTGCCCGAGGCGCTCGTGGTGTGCAGGGTGGAGAAGAGCAGCTGGGCCATCTCGGCGGCGGTCATGGCCGTGGAGACGGTCTCGGGGTCGCGCATCTCGCCGAGCAGGATGATGTCGGGTGCCTCGCGCAGGGCCGAGCGCAGGGCCTCGGCGAACGTTGCCACGTCGGTGGGAATCTCGCGCTGCGTGACAATGCAGGTCCCATGACGGTGCACGTACTCGATGGGGTCCTCCATCGTGATGATGTGGCCCGCGCGCTCGTGGTTGATGCGGTCGATGATGCAAGTGAGCGTGGTGGTCTTACCGCTGCCGGCAGGGCCCGTCACCAGCACGAGGCCCTTCTGCAGCCTGGCGAGGTTGAGCACCTCTTCGGGGATCTCGTAGTCCTTGGGGTCGGGCAGGCCGAAGGCAATCACGCGAATGACGGCAGACAGCGAGCCGCGCTGGCGGAACACGTTGGCGCGGAAGCGGCCCAGGCCGCCGATGGCAAACGAGAAGTCCTCGTCGTGGTTCCGGTTGGCAAGCATGGCGTCGAAGTCGCGGTTTGCCAGCTCGTATATCGAGCGCACCACTTCCTGCGTGTCGGCAGGCTTGAGCATGTCGTTGTTGAGGTTATGAATGACGCCGTTGGCCTCGTACGACAGAGGCAGGCCGGCCACGACGAAGATGTCGGACGCCTTGGCATCGATCATGTCCTTGAGCAGTGGCTTGAGTTCCATTGCACTATCCTTCCTGCCGGGAGCTACCAAAGAGGTTGCCCATGGTGGGCTCTTCGTTCACGACGGTCATCATGCGCCATTTGCGTATGCTCAGCGACCCGTCTTCTTCCACATGCACTTCAATTTCCAATTGACGGCCATTGCCGGCGTCAAAGCTGGCGGAATAGGTGGCCTCGGCATGTGAGGCCGTGATGCTCAGCGTGCCGCTCGCCCCATCGTCACCTGCGGTGGCGTAGGCAGCGTCCTCGGCAGCACGTGCGGCATCACTTGGCGCAGCACCTTGCTGAATCTGCTCGTCGAGCGTGGCCACATAGGTCTGGGCGGCTCTCTCCACAAGGTAGAGCTCGGTGGTTGCCGTGGCGCGCCGCTGTGCGAGGGCATTGGTTGCCTGCGCCGTCGAAAGGGCGAGGACGGCGAGCATCGCCAAGCTCACGATGGCTACGAGGGTGAAGAGGGCAAGGGGGCCCATGCGTACGTTCTCGCTGCTGGAGTCATCCGTGCGGACGTTAGCCATCACTTCACCCCCTGTTCGTAGCGTGCCGTCTCGATCGTGTAGACAGGGTGCTGCCGTGCGGTGTCTGTGGTATCGAAGACCGCGATGTGGGCATGGTAGAGCGTGCCTGCAGCGGTGGGGTCGGAAGTTACCTCGCACGTCACGCTCAGCTCGCCGTCTTCATGGGTGCCTTCGGCGGTAGCGGGGTCTGCGGCGAAGCGCTCGGCCTGTGTGGTGGCAATCGCTATTGCCTCTGCGAGCTGCTCGCCCTCGCGCGCATACGTGGACGCCGCGGCAAAGAGCCGGGTGATGATGGCAAGCGAGGTAACGAGGAAGAACAGCAGGACCATGGCTTCGACCATCACCGCCATGCCCGACCAGGCGGGACGCGTGCGCGAGGTGCGCGTGGATGAGGGGAGTTGGAAGCTCATCACATACCTCCCTCGTCGATGATGGTGACCGTGTCTTGTGCGGGCCCTTCGCTGGTAACGGGTGTGGACGGACGCCCGGGCTCGGTGGCTTCGCTGCGCAGGGCAACCGCAAAGCTTCCCTGGTCGCAGGTGATGGTCACCAGGCTGCCGTCAATCTGGAAGTCGAAGGTGGTGGTGGAGAGCAGCGGCGTCGCGCCACGCGGGTCGTAGGGCCTTCCCGCCTTGGCGAATTCCTGCACAATCTGCTGCTGGTACTGATAGATGCGCGTCTCGTAGGTGCCCGTCCCCAGCGTGCGCTCCAGCACGAGCGCGCGACCCTCGGGGCCTTCGCCCACGCGCACGGCGTCTGCCACATCGTTGTAGCGGATGAGGTTGGTGACAAGACCCGACTGCAGGTGCAGCTGGTTTGCGCGCTCGTGGGCCCTCACAGCGGAGCGGTACATCTGCGCCCCAAACATCAGGCCAACCATGAGCGCGAGGAAGAACACGCCCAGCAGCAGAAGGGAGAGCAGCCCCACGGGACGCCGGTTTGCCTGCCTGCCGCGCGCCTTCTCGATGACGCTGATCATGGCCCTGTTGGTGGAGCGGGAATCCAAGGTCATAGCGGCCTCACCACCACACTGGGGGCGATGTTGTCGCCCAGCCATTCGTAGCGGACGTCATAGCTGCGCTTGTTGATGACCAGGCCATAGTGCTCCTCGAGGTGGCGCACCGTGGTGGGGTAGGAGCCCTCCACCGCGCAGCACTGCGCCGCGGCATCAATGATGGAGGTGCGCAAGGCCGCTGCGCCCTGCTCGCGGGCAAGGTCTTGTGCAAACCTCAGGCCAAGACAGAGGACCGCGCAGATGAGCACCATCACGACAAAGGTGGTCAGACGGCGCTTTCTGCGGTGCCTCAGCTGCTCGTATGTTACCTCGTGATACACGGCTTCGCCCTTCTACCCAATGGCACGCATGAGGCCAATCAGGGGCAGCATGACCGCCACAAGCGTGATGCCCACCGAAAGGGTCAGAAAGGCGGCAAAGATGGGTTCGACAAGGTCGAGGGCATGGTCTATCTGCGAGACGGCGTCATCGAAGAACGCCTCGGAGAACTGCGCGAGGGCCTCGTCGGAGCTGCCCGAGCGAATGCCCACGTTCAGCATGCGGGCGTAGAGGGGCTCGAACACCTCGCATTCGCCGATGGCCTGGGCAAGCGAGCGCGGGTCGTCGAGCGAGATCATGGCCTCGTGCGCGCGCTCAAGACGCCGGTGCAGCTCCTCGTGATCGACCGTCTTGGATGCGCGCAGCAGCGCCTCCTCCGAGGTGATGCCCGAGGACACATAGGCGGCCAGCGATGCGGTGAAGCGCGAGAGGGCAAGCTGGTACATGGCGTTCTTGGTGAACGGCAACACTTCGAGCAGGCGTACCACGCGCTGCCGGCCACGTTCGGACGTCGACGATGCCGCCAGCCAGATGGCCACGACCGTGCAGATGGCCACAATGGCCAGAGCGATGGTGCCAATGATGCGCGACGCCCTCACGCTCATGAGCGAGCCTGCCACCAAAGACGAGGCCATGCTCTCGTAGACATCACCAAAGATGGGCAGGATGAAGTAGAGCGAGAAGGCCAAGATCACCGTCATGATGAACAGCAGGGCCGCGGGGTAGCGGACGCTCTGCCTGAGCTTGGCAAACAGGCGCGCCTCCTCGTCGTAGTACATCTCGAGGTTGCGGAGCACCTGCTCGAGGTGGCCCGACTTCTCGCCCGTTTCCACCATGCCAACGGTATAGGTCGGAAAACCGCCACTGGCCCGCATGGCCTCGGAAAGCGTGCTGCCTGCCACCACATGGTCGTAGACGGTGGCGCACACCTCCTGGAAGTGCGAACGCTCGCGGTTCTCACCCAGCATGAGTACTGCCTCGTCAGTCTGGATGCCCGCATTGATCATGGTGGCGATGCTTCCGCAGAAGGCGCTGAGCGCGCCGCTCTCAAGCAATTCCTGTGCCATGTGCCGAGCCCTCCGTTCGTGCTAGTAGATGTACCGGTCGGTGTAGGTGGTGCCGTCACCTATGGTGGATCCGGCACCTGCTGATGCAAAGGTCACGTCGCAGCGCGACCACGTGTTGGGCTTTACCGAGAACTGTGCCGTCTGCCAGGTTCCATCAACATAGACCATGGTCCAGGCGTGGTACAGGTTGTCGGGCGAGACGTAGCCGGTAACCACCTGCGCCGGCAGGCCAACGCTGCGCAGCATGGCCGCCGAGAGGCAGGCGTAGTCGAAGCAGATGCCCTTCTTCTCCTTGAGCGTGGCGTCGGCGTTGGGGATGTAGCCGGAACCGCCCGCAAGGAGCTCGGCCTTGTCGTAGTCGTAAGAGACGTTGTTGGCCACGTAGGTGCAGATCTCGCGCACGGCCTCTCCCTGGTTCTTGACGCCCTTCATGAGGTCCTTCGCCTTCTGCACGCAGGCACTCTGCGCGTTATAGGAGCAGAAGATGTTGGGCACCAGGAAGGGCTTGAGCTCCGAGTCGAGCGTCACGTCAACGTAGGTGCTGTCGAGCTCCGCATAGGTGCTTCCCTCGAGGTTCTCCATGATGCGGAAGCCGTAGCTGCCATTTCCCATGTTGATGGGGTAGCAGGCAGCCGAGCCGTCGTTGGGCATGTCGTAGTTGTAGGTCATCTCACCGCAGGTGACCTGGAACTTGAGGCGGCTGGGGCTTTGGCCGCGCACGCCAACCCATCCGCTGCTGACGCCCGAGGTGTCGATGGTGGTCTGGCCACCAAAGTCGGCCACGGCGGGAACGAGTATCTCGCTGGGCATGACAAAGCTTGCGCCGCTGGCGGTGGACTTCGGCCCCTTCTTCTTGGTGGCGGGGAGCGCCTCGGCGGTGGTGTTTGCCTCTGCGCCGCCGCAGGCAGAGAGGGGCATGGGAAGACAGACGATTGCCAAGGCCAGCACGAGGCGGGCTGCGGCGTGCATGACAGCGTGGGCGCAACGGCGCACCCGTTTGGCTGTCATGCTGCGTCTGACCATAGGTTGGTTCCTTACCCCTTGCAAGAAACAGACACGGCGTGTATCGTAGGAAACTGGTGTGACCGGGCCGCGGCGGGCGTCCGTCTGCCAAGTAGCGCGCGCTTGCCGCTACGAGCAGGTGCCACGTGCCGCCTCATGGCATGATGGTCAGCAGGTGACATAAGACCAAGAGAAGGAGGAACCCATGCTGGTGGATGTCGACGGCGTCAATCCTGCGTTCAGGGACAAGGTTATTGCGATGGTCGAGGGCATTACCGAACCCATGACCTTCAAGCTCTCGGCCGAGAAGGGCACCTCGCCCCAGTCGGTGGTGTTCGAGTGCAGCGAGGAGGATCCCGACAAGGTGGTTCCCTTCCTCAAGGGCTTCATCAAGAAGAGCGAGCTTGGCAGCATCATGATGTTCCGCGTGACCCCGCACGGCCAGTTCATGTGGATTCCCAAGCGCTAAAACAGCAAAACAAAGAGCAAACAGGTGGCCTCGAACCCTCAGCTTTGGGGGGGGGGTCAAGGCTACCTGCATAGCGCGCCCTGCTGGGGGGCAGGCCCCTTTCCGCACACGCGCGTGCCTCGGGGTCGGTTCTAGCGGCACATCCGTGTGCGCTTTTGCAAAAGCGCACACGGATGTGCC
>CACXFC010000237.1 GCA_902766835.1 uncultured Coriobacteriaceae bacterium
GAGCCTTGGGGTCGGTTCTTGCGGCACATCCGTGTGCGCTTTTGCAAAAGCGCACACGGATGTGCCGCAAGAACCGACCCCAAGGCTCACCCATGTGCGGAAACCGGCCCCATGGCCAATACCTCCGGTGATTGTTTCTTAGGCCTCAGATGCCGCGTGTGCGATGCGCTCGTTCATGGCTCCCGAGCGAAAGCCCTGCAGGTCGAGGCTCACATAGGTGAAGCCAAGCTCCACCAGCCGCGCCACTACCTGCGTGCGCAGCGGCTCCTGCACGAGGGCGGCAAGCGCGTCGGCGCCGACCTCAATGCGCGCCAGCTCGCCCGCGTCTCCGTGGACGCGCACGCGCAGCTGGCCAAAGCCCACGTCATGCAGGTAGTCCTCGGCAAGCTCCACCCGCTTGAGCTTCTCGGCGGTGATGCGCTCGCCATAGGCAAAGCGCGAGGCAAGGCAGGCTGCGGAGGGCATGTCCCAGGTGGGGAGGCCCATCTCGTGCGAAAGCTCGCGGATCTGCACCTTGGTGAGGCCCGCCTCGCGCAGGGGGCTCCCGATGCCCAGCTCGGCGAGTGCGCGCATGCCCGGGCGGTAGTCTCCCTCGTCGTCCTTGTTTGAGCCGTCGACGAGTGCGGTGAACCCGCGCGTTACGGCAGCCTCCAGCATTTGCGTGAACAGCGCGCGCTTGCAGTGATAGCAGCGGTCGACGGGGTTTTCGGCAAACCCCGGAATGGCCAGCTCATCGTAGTCGATGACCACCTGATGGATGCCATGTTCGCGGCAGAATTCACGCGTGCGCTCGATGTCGCGCGCGGGGGCAACATGGCCTGCCGAGGTCACGGCCAGCACGCGGCTGCCCAGCACGTCGTGGGCCACCGCCAGAAGGAAGGTCGAGTCGACGCCGCCCGAGTAGGCAACGGCAACCGAACCCATATCTATCAGGGCCTGCTTCAGGGCCTCAAGGCGTTCGCGGGCAGACGAAGGCGTCGTGGTGTCTGCGGTGTTGGTCATGGCTGATCCCTCCTCGCTAGGATGCCCCCACAGTATGCCACAAGAATCAGTAACCTAGTAACTTAGTGGGAATAAACTTGCAAGGCCTGTTGCAGTGGACTGGGGTATGCATTCAGGCCACGTTATGCGCCTCATGTTGCTTGCATGGACCCATACGTGAGGAAATCCCTTTCCTCAAGCGCGCAAGAAGATGAGACAATAGGATGAGCGTGACGCTGCGCGCATGCGCTGGGCACGTTGGGATTGAGGAGGGTCTGCATGGAACGCAGGGAGTTGCGAGAACTGTTGGCTGCGGTTGCCGCCGGCGAGACGAGTCCGTCGGTTGCGGAGGCGCGCCTGCAGGCAATGCCCTTCGAAGACCTGGGATACGCCAAGCCCGACTTTCACCGGGGTATGCGGCAGGGTGTCTCGGAAGTGATCTACGGAGCGGGCAAAACAGCCGAGCAGATTGTGGGGATAGCCCGTGCGCTGCGCAGCGCCGGCGAGCGTCGTCTGCTCATCACGCGTCTTGACCCGCAGAAGGCGGCAGCCGTTCAGGCGGGGCTGAGCGACGATGATGCTCGCGAGTTCGTCTATCACGAGCAGCCGCAACTGGCCATGCTGGGCACGCCTCCCGAGCCGGACGGCGTGGGATATGTGGCGGTGTGTGCCGCGGGTACGAGTGACCTGTATTGCGCCGAGGAGGCTGCCTATACGGCCGAGATGCTGGGCAGCAGGGTGGTGCGCCTCTACGACGTGGGCGTGGCGGGCCTGCACCGCTTGCTTGCGCATGTGGAGGAGATCCAGGGCGCGTCTGTTATTGTTGCCGTTGCGGGCATGGAGGGCGCGCTGGCAAGCGTTATTGGCGGACTGGCTTCGTGCCCCGTCATCGCCTGCCCGACGAGCGTGGGCTACGGCGCCTCGCTGGGCGGCATTGCGGCGCTGCTGAGCATGCTCAACTCCTGCGCCAGCGGGACGTCGGTGGTCAACATCGACAACGGCTTTGGCGCGGGGTACCAGGCCGCGCTCATCGATCATGTGGGTATTCGCTAAAAGCGAGTGAGGAGAGTTTCATGGGCAAGACACTGTATCTGGAGTGCGGGAGCGGCATCAGCGGCGACATGGTCGTCGGCGCGCTGCTTGATTTGGGGGCAAACGAGGCGGGACTGCGCCGCGCGCTGAGCAGCCTCCATGTGGACGGGTTTGACATTGCGGTGACGCGCAAGCAGGTGTCGGGCATCGACGCGTGCGACTTCGACGTGGTGCTCGACGAGGTGCACGAGAGCCATGACCACGACATGGAGTACCTCTACGGCGACCTCGATGGCGAGCATGAGCACGGCCATCACCATCATCACGACCACGATCATGACCATGACCATGACCATGACCATGACCATGACCATGACCATGACCATGACCATGACCATGA
>CACXFC010000238.1 GCA_902766835.1 uncultured Coriobacteriaceae bacterium
AATCGCCGACGTTCACGAGTACATCCGCAGCAGCTATGGGGTCAGCGCCACGCGCGAGTTCAAGGAGGACCCGAGCATCGAGGTGTTCGCGCGGCCGGACAGCGGCAAGTGGTTCGCGGCCACCAAGAACATCAGGTGCCGGTCGGTGGACGTGGAGGGCGACGGACGCATTGACATTCTTAACCTGCGGCTTGACCCGCGCGCAGTTGCCAAGCTGCGCGTGCGCGATGGCTTTCGGCCTGCGTGGCGCATGAACCGCAACAAGTGGGTCACGCTGCTGCTTGATGGCACGGTAACCGACGACGAGGTGCGTTCCCTCATCGACCAGGCCTACGCCTGCGTGCGCTAGCTGCGCTTTTAGATGATGGCGCCGGCGGGGGAGAGCCCTCGGGCGAGGCGGCCCGCTCACATGAAAAAGCGCCGGCCGGAGGCGAACCTCCGGTCGGCGCGGTCGTAGCGTGCCGTGATGCCTTCAGCGCTAGAGGAGCGCGGGAATGGTGAAGACGAAGAACAGCGCCAGGATGCACTCGAAGGACATGAGCAGGTAGAAGCCGGCGCCGGGGTTGCCGCCGGTCACGAGCCAGATGATGCCCATGATGACGAGGCCTCCGAAGAAGATGCCCAGGAGCACCAGAGGGTCGAAGTTGGTGAAGCCGGAGAACAACGCGCTGATGACGAGCAGGAAAAGCATCGCGTACATAGGCACCCCTTTGTCGTGGCTGATGGGACACATGGTATGCGGTCGGCGCGTGAGGCCGTTACGCAACGGGGTGCCGCAGGCGGTTGGCGGCGAGCGCTACATCAGCGCCTTGCCGGCGTCCCAGGCGCCTCCGACCTCCTCGCCCACCACGCGGTAGATGCGACGGGTGCTGTCGTACACGATCGGGCGCATCGTGCCGAAGTCGACGCGGCCCTCGCTGTCCAGGATCGACTCGTCCACGCGGGTGTTCACCACGCGGCCCACTATGCGCGCGCCGTGCTCGTCGCCGTCGATGGCCGTGACCTCGCACTCCATGGTCAGCGGGAACTCCTCGATTACGGGCGCGTCCACGAACTCGGACTTCGTGAAGGTCATGCCCGAGGCTGCGGCCTTGTCCACCCTGTTGCCGGTGGCAATGCCAAAGTAGTCAGCCTCAGCCACGTGCGCCGCGTCGGCGGGCGCTACGGTGAAGGCGCCACGCTTGACGATGTTGGCCGTGGTCTTGTGGTCGCCGATGTTGAAGCAGATCTCGTGGCGGCTGCACTCGCCGGCCCATGCCGCGTTCATGGCGTTGGGGGTGCCATCATCGCCGTAGCTCGCGATGATGAACACCGACTGCGGGAACAGCTCGCCTTCGCTACCAAGGTTCTTGAATGCCATGGATATCATCCTTTCGGTCGTCCTTAGGTTGAATTGCGTGCCAGCAGGAGTATCCTGCAATGCTAGAGCAAGTGCCAGTACTGTCTTTGAAGATAGCTTGAGGAGGCGCGGCATGCCAGGGGAGAGGAGGATCGAGGGCGAGAGCTTCGAGGGCACGGGCTACAGCTACACGCTGTCGCTCATCCAGGGCAAGCACAAGATGCCCATCCTCTATTGCCTGATGGAGTACCAGCCGGTGCGCTTCAACGAGATGCGCCGCTACCTGGGCAACGTCACCGACCGGACGCTCTCGTCAAACCTCAAGGAGCTCGAGGCTGACGGGCTTGTCTCGCGCCACGCCTACCAGCAGGTGCCGCCCAGGGTGGAGTACTCGCTTACGCCTTTGGGCGACTCGCTCATGGTCGTGCTTGACCAGCTGTGCACCTGGGGCGAGGAGCACAAGGGGTAGGGATCTGGCGGTACACAACTTTACTGCGGCGGTGCGCTTTCCTGCGGTTTTGTTGCTGGGAGGGGCTTCGCTGGCGGAGTTGTGTACCGCTGGTTTTGGCGATGCGGCCTAAGGGGAGGGGTGGCCGCGCCGGCCCCTACGTGTTTGGCGACATCTACAGGGCCGGAGTCCGCGCTGGTTGTTGCGGATTGCGGAGGAGTTGCAGCTCCTACGTGTTTCACAACATCCGCGGTACCAAGACCCGCCCTGGATGTTGCGAATTGCGGAGGAGTCCCAGCTCCTACGCGATATCCGACATCTACGAGGCCAAACCTTGTGCTGGATGTTGGAGTATACGGATGAGCGTCCGCTTCGACCGGGGCATGTGCCCTCTCCCGGCCTGCGCACCGCGCGAAAGACGGATATGCTTGTGCCTGCGGGCCAACAGATTGCGAGGTCATGGACATGGAAAAGACCGAGATGGCGGTGGCTTACGCACGCAGGCTGTTTGCCGGCGACGCCAGTGGCCACGACCTCGCGCACTCGCTGCGTGTGTGGCACAACGCCGAGCTCATCGCGGTGGATGAGCCGTCGTGCGACGCCGAGGTGGTGGCCTTGGCGGCCATCCTGCACGACGTCGACGACCACAAGCTCTTCCAGACGACGAACA